>JAFRWN010000081.1 GCA_017437965.1 Lachnospiraceae bacterium | reverse complement strand
TAGTATGGCTCATCGCCCCTCTTCCACTCACATGGATATTCTCTGGAAATTACTGTTTTTTCTCCGCTGCCGAATTCAAAATGCTTATGCTCAATTATCCTGGTATAAGGTATTTCGCGCTCGGTATAGTTTACAACGGCATTGCCCTGGTAATTGTCACAGTCAAGTACTTCGGTTTCAAAACGAACCCTTCTGTACTCAAGCTCACCCTCTGAATAATCAAAAAATTCATCGATCGCGCCCGTATAGACAATCTTTTTTGCAAGTGTCTCAAATTTGCTCTTTTCTTTCAGGAAATCAACTCCGGTACGGACTTCGATTTCTTCAAGCAGTTTTTCAACTATCTTTGTATAGCCTCCGACAGGAATGCCCTGATATCTGTCCGAAAAGTAATTATTGTCATATATGAACCTTAAGGGCAGCCTTTTTATTATTGACGCAGGAAGATCCTTTGCGTCCCTTCCCCACTGTTTTTCGGTATAGCCCTTTACAAGCTTTTCATATACATCGCGTCCTGCAAGTGAAATTGCCTGCTCCTCGAGGTTTTTCGGCTCAGTGATGCCTGCTTCCTTTACCTGCTTTTCAATCATGGCTTTAGCCTCGGCAGGTGTAAAAACATTCCACATTTTCGAAAAAGTATTCATGTTGAACGGCAGGTTATACAGTTCATCCTTGTACCTTGCAACAGGTGAATTGATATAGTTGTTGAATTCGCAGAAATCATTCATATAATCCCAGATTTTTTTATCATGGGTATGGAAAATATGGGCCCCGTAAACATGGACCTGTATCCCCTCGATTTCCTTGGTATAAACATTTCCGCCGATGTGGTCCCTTCTGTCAATGACAAGGCTTTTTTTTCCTTTTTTCTTCATCTCATGGGCAAATACAGACCCGAAGAGTCCGGCACCGACGATCAGGTAATCGTACATACTAAAACCTCAGCCGTTATATTTCTCAATGCATGCAAGCATGCCCTCAAGACATTTTTCTTCGTCCTCGCCTGAGCAGACAAGTTCGATTTCCTCATTCTGTCTTACCTGTGCGCTGAGTATTCCCAGTACACTCTTTGCATTGACATTATAATTCCTTACCTTGAGATAAACGGCGCACTGATATCCCAGTGCAACCTGCGACAATGCACCCGCAGGTTTGATATGAAGTCCGTTTACACCCTTTACAATTATTTTTTTGCTAACCATTTTTTCTCCTTGCCTTCAGAACAGCTTTATTCTTCTCCGTTTTCATGCTCGTTCTGATGTTCTGTTTTGTTTTCTTCCTTAGGTTCAATGATGACAACGTCTGCTTCGATTTCATCGAACATCAGATCCTTTACATCCTTATGTCCAAGGCTTATCTTGTAGTCTCCCACTTCAAGTATATCTGAAAAATCCAGATACAGGCCAAGCTGGCCTGCTTCAAGCTCGGCTACGGATTCTTCAGTGCCCCAAACACTGACTGTCAATTCATCGCTTACATTCTTGAGCTTAAACTTCGGATCCAGATTTTTAATCTCGATATCTTCAAGCTTAAGTTCAAATCTCTTGTTTTGATCCAGTATCAGTACCGGAATCATTACGGAAACGAAATCCGGAGTGGATACAAGGTAACAGTCCTCAGGAATATATTCACTGAGATTTATATTGTCATTTATGGTCTCATTGACATTTTCTTTTTCGTATGTAACCTTCAGCTCGCTGATTTTATTCAGTGTAGTGATCGGTCCTGCAATTGTTACCGAATCAGGTGCAAATTTCAGTTCAGAGTACGTAAAGCCTTTCATTGCACTGATATTTGTCTCTATCACGATATTTACGTTCTTCGTAGGGAAGGTTGTGATTGTTGCTTCAACCTTCTTTTTTTCTATCGTGATTGCTGACGATTCGATTTTCTCACCGGCACTGTTCACCGGATATACTTCTACACTTACTGTAGATGTTGAGCTTACATCCTGGATGTCAACCTTGGCTACCAGCCTTTCAACACTTGAAACCGCATTCTCGGATCCATATACTTCAAGCGTTGTGGGACTTACGGAAATCTCAGCATATACGCCCGATGCGGGAGTACCTACGGTTTCATAGACAACCTGCTTGTTCTCCTTTACCATCTGTTCAAGGCTGAGCTTCATTACCTCGACCGACTTTGAAGTCAGCTTGACATTCTGTGCCCTGTCCTTGTCCTTAAGCTCTACATGGATCGGGCAGGAATTGGTGATACTCAGTTCCTGCAGGTCAACATAGGCCAGAATATCATCCGCCGAAAGACCCTGTACGGAGGATCTCGGTCCGTTATAGGTAACCGTAACTGTTTCACCGCTGACAACATCATATATCATGTTCTCATCGGTAACCGTTGCCTCGTTTTCCTTCTGGACACTGATGTTCCTTATCGTAACCGAAATATACGGATCGGACACATTCATTATGCTCGCCCATGCAACCACTGCAAGAAGTATCGAGAACAGCTTGGTCCATATATTGTGCAGAATAAATCTTTTTAAAAATTCTTTCATTTGCCAGCTTTCTCAGCCTTTCTTCCAAGTTTCCTTGTTCCGCCTGTTTTTATGGCGTTGTTTATGATTGCACTGTTCTTCTGAATCTCGGCAAGCTTGCTCTTTAAATACATTTCATCGACGCCTCTTATCAGCTGTCCGTTCCTTGCAAGTGAAACCTTGCCGTTTTCTTCCGAAACAATTATTACAAAGGCATCGGTTATTTCGGACAGGCCGACACCGGCACGGTGCCTTGTTCCGAGCTCCTTACTGAGCTGCATATTGTCCGAAACAGGAAGTATACATGTTGCGGCCGTTATCCTGTCGCCGCGTATTATTACTGCTCCGTCATGGAGCGGTGTATTATGTTCAAAAATATTTATAAGCAGTCCGGCACTTATTTCAGCATCGATCTTGATACCGGTCCTCTCATATTCGCCAAGTGAAGTCTCCCCTTCTATTACCATCAGGGCACCTGTCTTTACTGCCGCCATATCGAAGGTGGCGCTGACAAGTTCCGATACGGTTCTGTCAGAAAATCTCTTGTTCTCATTTTTGAAATCAAGTGAGAACAGCGATATATTTCTTCTTCCCAGCTGTTCAAGTGCACGTCTTAATTCCGGCTGGAAAATGATGATCAATGCGATAATACCTACATTGATCGTATTTACGAATATCCATCTTATTGCATTGAACTGGAACATTTCGGCAGCGATCCATATGATAACGAGGAATGCGAGGCCTTTTACAAGAGACCACGCCTTCGTATCCCTGATCCAGATGATCAGGTGATAGATTACTATCGTTATCAGTATTATCTCGACTATATCCGTAAACAGAATGTTTTTCGGCGCCAGATAGCTGAAATATGATTCAAACCATTCTTTAATTCTTTGCATATTTTGTACCTTTCAAACTCCGATGCCTAAAAGTCATCCTGTTCATCTTCCGCAGTTCTCGTAACACCGAAAATGTTATCATCTGTTGCCACATCCGATGTTTTGCTTCCATCTTCCTCCTCATCTTCCTCATCGTCAAGCGACGGGTCGATAACAAGTTTCTTTCCGCCTCCGGTATCCGCACCGAGTATCTTTATCTTCGGTATCGCCCGGACAAAATAATAATAATCGTCGTCCTCAAACCTGACCCTTTCGGTTCCGGCATAGAACAATGGCCTGTATAAAAGATATGCCACATATACAAGCATTCCCGAAATAACCGACGTGATGAGGATTTCGGCTATGCCCATGCCGATGTCCATTCTTAAAAGAAGGACAAATAGGCTGAGTGCACATACTGAAGAGCCCATTGCGATCGATATTTCAAAGGAGTAATCCATTTTTATGTTCCGGATAAGGAACATTACTATTATGATCAGAACGAAAACCGCCATCATGGCATACATGTTTTCATTCTTGATAACGTCATTAAGTGTATCCGATACTATCCTTACCGGGTTTTCCTTGCTGCTGACCTGGTCGATGGTTATCATGTCTGCCTTTATTCCGTTAAGCAGATAATATGCCAGCACTCCGGCACAGGTGGGAATTATGCCGACCGGTGTTGCAAAAAGTCCGATCGCCATCGGGACCACATATGGAAGCTTCCAGAAAAGCAGGACCGGCATTGCGATCACCGCGACCGAATACTCAGGCAGAAGCCTTAAAAAGAAACAGAACAGCACCAGATAAATTGCGAGCGGAAGTATGCTCATCATCATCGAAAACGGCTGTATCAGAAGGCTTGCATATACGACAAGCATCGCGAGTGTCATTGACATCGGAACAAAAGCCGCAATTGCGGATATCAGAAGCACGGCAATGTTTTTTGAAAAGAAATCATCATAATTGAACATTGCACGGAGCCTGAGCGACGCAATAAAGGCCAGCAAAAATTTTAACATTGGTTTCAGAAGATAGTCGGTTTTCTGGTAGAACACGACCAGCTTGGTTCTGAGCTCGAGAAATTTATTCATAGCCTGCTATTTATCCTCCAGCTTCTTAAGCTGCATATCTTCTTCATTGAAAATATTTATCTGCCTTAACATCCTGTAATAAGCCGCAAGTCTTTTTCTGCTTCTTATGTACTTTATCGTATAGACCAGCCAGGTAAGGATCAGACTGCCGACAAGCACTGCGAGAAATACCAGTCCTACAAGCATTCCTATCTTCTCATAATCAATTTCAAAGACATCATCAATGAAACTGTCATAGCGCACGATCGCGTAAAGCAGACAGACAGTAAAAAATCCTATTGCAGTATAAAAAACGGTCTTCAGAAAATTAAGCCTGACATAGTCCGCACGGAAGTACCGGGACATCCTTATGTCCTCTGCACCCTCTGCGTTTTCATAGCCTGCACATTTGGCCATCAGCCTGGTTTTTCTTACGTTTATCATCCGCTATACCACCGCATACCTATACTTATACTGATTATATCATATTATTACGGGATTTGGTATCTTTTTTTAAACTATATCAGAATTTTTTAAACAATTTTCACAACTTATCATATCAGCTCATGGCTGTGCCATTTTCCGCTCTTGAAACGGATCAGGAATACTATTCCCCTGACCGTCCAGTCGGTAAACATTGCTATCCACACTGCAATGGGCCCGAATCCGCGGAACCTGATAAGGTAGATGCAGATTGCAACCCTCAGGGTCCACATTGTGATCATGGAAACTATCATGGAAAAGCGCACATCTCCCGCTGCACGAAGACCATAGGCCGGGATAAAGGACAGAGTCCAGACAAGAGGCTTTACAATAGTGATTGCAAGCATCATTTTGATACAGAGATCCGCAGTGTAGTCATTCATGCCGGCAAGCATTGTTATCGGTTTTGTAAGCGCCATAATGACGAGTGAAAGTCCGGTCACTCCGGCCTCAGCGTAGATAGTAAGCCTGATGATATAGTATCTCGCCTCTTCTATCCTGCCCGCACCTATTGCCTGTCCGACAACGGTCATCATGCCGATACCGACTCCTATTCCTATCATCGAGGTCAGTCCTTCAAGCATTATGGTCATCGCCTGGGCAGCCATCTGGTCGGTCGAAAGTGTCGCAACAGATGACTGTATTGCAAGCTTTCCGAACTGGAACATTCCGTTCTCGATTCCGGCCGGAATACCTACTGAAAGCAGGGTTGCGATAAGTACGAACTTCGGCTTTACAATGAACATTTTCTTCAGTTTTATGACCTGGTTTTCCTCGTCTCTTTTAAGCTTATAGAAAATGACTATCATGCAGAACATTCTGGAGACAAGAGTTGAAATCGCGGCACCTGCAACACCCATGTCAAATACAAAAATAAGTACTGCATTGCCGGCAATATTCATGATATTTGATATCACGGAAATCCTCATCGGATATTTCGCAGTTCCCTCAGCCCTGAAAAATGCCGAGCCTGCGGCAAAAAGCGCAAGAAACGGAAATGACATGGACGTGATAAAGCAATATATGATCGAAGCATCCATTACAT
>JAFRWN010000080.1 GCA_017437965.1 Lachnospiraceae bacterium | reverse complement strand
GGCCTTCATATGAATATCCTTCATATTCCACCTTGTTCTCATACTGTCCCGGCCTTCCGCTTGTTACCGATCCCCATCTTACAGCAGCGACCTTTCTGTCTATGGTGAAATTAAAATAAGAATACCAGTTCTTCTGCTGTTCCACAACAACATTCACGCTGCCGTCTTCATTATATGATACTCTATAGGCATAATCCTCCGGGTCGTCATCCAGCGAGAATCCCTGATGAACAAAACTATCCGGATTATTCCTTAACACATCAAGATAGTTCTGCACACATTTTTGTGTAAAAGCTATGCATGCGCTTTCGGTAAGAAGCCCGTTTTCATCGAATTCAAGATTCTTAGTCCTTCCCGGACAAAGAGATATAATGCTGTCAAGAAGCTCATCCGTCAGTTTCCCGATTTCCACTCCATTCGATGCACTCAGATAAAAAACAGTTTTCCCTGCAAAGCTGAAATAATATTTTTCCTCGCTGTCCTCATATAAAAGCCCGGCATCAATAAAGCACGGCATCCTGTCTGAGATATCATTCGAGCTCCAGGCGATTTTATCAAGTTCTTTCCTGAGTTCGCTCCCCTCTTTCGCATCTATTTCTATGGTTTCGGAAGCCCCTGCCATTCCCGCAAGAACAAATCCTTCGGGCCATGAAGCACGAAAAACAAAAAGCTTTGCGCTTTCATCCATCAGGTCGGGATCCACCCTTACCGCGTAGTCGGTTTCACCGCTGCTTTCCCCGCTTTCATCCCCGTTAATGCTTTCTAACCGGTCATCTCCGCTTTCGTTTTTGCTTTCCTTACTACAGGCAGAAACAATAATCAAAGCCAGAAAAACCAGCAAAAAATATTTTTTCATTTTTCCTCCTGATCATCCTTTATACCCTTGCACAACTCCTGTATATATGGCAAAAACTCATCATCCGACGTTCCCAGATAAAGCTCATCTGCCATTTTGAAAACATAACCTAAATCAAACGAAAAATAATAGGTTTCCTCCCTGCCCTCTATAGTCATCTCAGCGTCAATGTCACCGACTATTCTGTCAATAAGAGCATCAGAGTTCCATGCTTTGATACTATCAATCATTTTTATGATTTTTTCACTTTCTTCTGCGTTTAATTTTACTGGTTTTTTCTTTATTACCTTTTCGCCTTTGAAAGCTTCATACTCCGGATATGGTTTATCATAGACTGTGATGATAACCGCCTCTTTTGTGCTTTTTTCGCTGCTCTTACTCTCACTTCCGCAAGCAACAAGCATCATCATTATAGTTACAAAAAACAATCCATAAATCATTTTCTTCATTGTGCTCACCTCCACAAGTTTTTCTTGTTTTTTCTCTTTATCTCTGCTAAAATCTGTTCATGGCTTTCGCCAATAACTACTTTAAAGGTACAGATCATGAAGCTTTATTTTGCACCCCTTGAGGGTGTCGCAGGTTATATTTTCAGGAACGCTTTCGTGCACCACTACTGCGGTGCCGACAGATATTTTACGCCCTTTCTTTCAAATCCGATACTGAGCCACAAGGAAAGAAATGACGTGCTGCCCGAAAACAATGCCGCTTCTCCTCTTATTCCGCAGATACTTGCCAACAATTCGGAATATTTCCTGGAAATTGCAAAAACCCTTAAAGACTTAGGCTACAGCGAGGTAAACCTTAATCTCGGCTGCCCTTCCGGTACCGTGGTTTCAAAGAAGCGCGGTGCAGGCTTTCTTTCTGTGCCCGATAGCCTTGATACCTTTCTCGGCGAAATCTTTGAAAAATGTCCGCTTAAAATATCTCTCAAAACCAGAATAGGCATGGAGGACATTTCGGAATGGTCGCATCTTCTTGAAATCTTTGCCAAGTATCCTTTTTCCGAGCTTATCATACATCCGCGTCTTAGACGCGAACTATACGGCGGCAGCGTACACCGCGATGCTTTTAAAACTGCTTTCGATTATCTTGTCGGTAAAAAAGGCCTAAGCGCAGACAAGCTGGTTTACAATGGCGATATCTGCTCCGCCGAAGATTTTTCATCCCTCACAGCCGAATTTCCGGAGCTTACAAAGGTCATGATCGGCCGCGGTGCTCTTAAAAATCCCGAGATTTTCAATATTCTTCACGGCAAAGGTGAGATCAAGAATCCCAAAGAGAAGCTTGACACCTTCTACGCCTACCATGACGAGCTTTTTGACTCCTACAGAAACATCATGTACGGCGAAAAACCCGTGCTTTTCAAGATGAAGGAGCTCTGGGGCTGGTTTTCGGAATATGCAGGCCTTGATGCCAAAGAGCTCAAAAGCATCCGTAAGGCTTCAAGCTTTACCGCCTATACTTCTACTCGTCGGCAATTTCAAACGCAAGCGATATCTGCTCTCCGCTGACGGCATTAAGAACGCAGGTATATACTTTTTCTCCCGAAGTGAGTCTCACTATCCAGACCAATGAATCATTCATCATCTCCGGATGTGCCGTAGCAGTGTAGTCATTAAGCTCGGGATATTCTTTTTTCAGATACTCCTCCGCAAGTTTTACTGCATCATAAAGCTTTATCAGATCATTCTCATCCTTCACGTAAATAAGCAGTTCCATCTGAAGTGTCGCAGCGGTAAAACGGTTTTCTTCGTCATATACAAAGGATGCTGTCTGCAGCGGGTAACCATATATATTTGTTATAAACTTTACAATTCTGCTGACTCCGCTTTGTTCGGTTTCCCATTCACCCGAATATAAAGCGGAAACCGGAAAGAGTTTTTCAAGATATTCCTTGGCATCCTTTATGATATCCCCCACCGGTTCGGGCCTGTATCCGTTAAGATTCATAATCGTCGAAATGCATCCCGTCGCATAATTCAGATAATATCCGAAATGACCATCACTGAAACCAAGACTGTCAGTCTCATTCAAATTCCGGCCCTCGTAGGAAATATCGGTAATATCAGCCTTGGCTTTATAAAGATCAGGCCGTCCCTCATAAAAAGTGCCACTTAAAATCCCGGCTCCTTTACGCGAAATTTCAAACATCGCATAACCGTCCCAGTTCTTAGGTTTCTCAACTATAAGCCTCACACTGTCATCACTTAAAAGCTCACCGGTTACAGGGTCAATCCCTCCCTCATAATCCAGTTTATGAAAGCTCACAACATATTCATCCTGGTTGTCATTTTTCGAAAATCCCTTTGTATCGATTTCATCGCCGAAATATTCCAGATAATTGGTCAGACACCTTCTGACATATTGAACGCACGAATCTTCGGTAAGCTGGCCTTTTTCGTCAAACTCCAGTCCCTGTGTTCTGAATGAGCAAAGCTCTGAAAAGCTTTTCAGCAGACTCTCGGACATTTTTCCTGTCTTTGTTTTTTTCTTCGGAACGACATGTATAACACTGCCGCTTCCGAAACTTATATAATATTTATCATTACTTTCTTCATATTTCAGCACAGCATCGACCCATGGCCATGGATTTTCAAGAAAATCGCTGTAAGCCATTTCGGCATTAAACCATGAAAGCGAATCCAGTTCCTTTCTGAATTCCATACCTTCCTCGGCTTGCAGCTCAATGACTTCTTTATCTTTATCACTCAGCTTTTCCGCCAGATTATTGTATTCTGAAAATGATGTGGCAAACACGGTAAGTGTTGCACTCTCATCCATGATTTCCCGGTCAGCCCTTACCTTGTAGTCGGTTTCCGCACTACTGTCCTTCGTGCTTTCGCTTTTGGTGCTGTCCTTTTTGCTACTGTCCTTTTTGTCCTTATCGCAGGACGTAAACAAAGCAAGCATAAGAATTAATACTACCGAAACTGCTGTTAGTTTTTTCATCATAATCCTTTTTTCTTCTTTTTCTCTGTTTTTATCTGATTTCCCATCATGCATCTGCCATAAGAAAAATCAAAACTATTATAATACAAATTCCCGGTAAATACCATTCTTTTTTTGTTTCCCCCTTGACTTTTATTATAAGAAGTGTTATAAATCTCTTTGACAGTTCGTTTGCGTCATCCTGTCGTTAAACAAAACCAGAGCTAAAGGGGTAATTATGCCCTTTTTCGGCATCTGCGTTTTGCGGATGCTTTTTTTGTTATCTGATACTTTTCGCTTTTGGAGGCTTTTTATGTACTACCTTAAAACCGAGGCAAGCTTTGACAGCGCACATTTTCTTTCGGGCTATGAAGGAAAATGTAAAAACATTCACGGCCACCGCTGGAAAATTGAAGTAAAAGTAAAATCCGAGACCCTTGAAAGTGAAGGGCAGCTTCGCGGCATGGTGATTGATTTCG
>JAFRWN010000079.1 GCA_017437965.1 Lachnospiraceae bacterium | reverse complement strand
CTCGCACCTGTTGAGACCTGGTCTCATGCGCTCGGGATAAACAACATATTTCAGTTCATATTCCGTTCCGATAAAGTCATCATTGTTGATTATCTGCTGTTCGGCTTCAATAAAATCTGCGCTGACATAAACATTGAGCTCGATATAGCCCCAGTTGCTCTTTATTACCTTTACGGAATCGGAAAAGTTTGACATTCCGACAGTATATTTTTTCTCGGACTCGGAAAAATCTATGCCGACTGCCATTTTCTTTCTTGTACCAACCAGAAATTCCTCAAGAGCTATCGATGCTGAGGGGGATTTCAGAAGTCTTTCCCTAAGAAGCACATTCTGCGGCTCATAGTAGGCAAGAAAGCTCTCAAACTCAGGCATTACGAACAGTCTTTTTGCCTCGTTATTGTTATTTCTGGCAAGTGCCGCAAACTGAACAGTATTTCTTACCGGTCCTTCAATCGAATTGAGTACCGGAGCCACAACTTTAAAACGATAAGGCAGGGTGATCTCGCCACAGCTTGTGACAAAATTCAGCTGGCCTTCGATTTTTTCGCCCACTTCGGCATATTCTGCATTGCATACAAATTCTATAACATTTTCACTGCCGACAAACTGCGGATTTGAAACCGTCACACGTGGATTTGTCGAATAAACAAGACCCTTCATGCTGATTCCGGCTTCATTTCCGATGCTTACGGAGGCAGAGCGCTTTTTCCCCATCGCAGCGTTAAGGGATATCTTCTCTTCGCCGAGCACAATGTGCGGAAGCTCGTAGGTCATATAGCCCTTTGAAAGCTGTTCTATCTTTTCTTTCATAACAAAAGCGCTCCTTTCGGTAAGATATAAGGCTTGCACTTTATAAAAAGGCATACCTCCTTATATTTTACCAAAAGGAGCGCTTATTTTCAATAGTTTTTTTAGATTATCAGCTTATGCAAGCTTTGCCTTAGCAACCTCTGCTACCTTTGCAAAACCGTCTGCATCGTTAACAGCGAGCTCAGCGAGCATCTTTCTGTTGATATCAACCTCAGCAAGCTTAAGACCATACATAAGCTTTGAGTATGAAAGTCCGTTAAGTCTTGCAGCAGCATTGATTCTTGCGATCCAAAGCTGTCTGAACTGTCTCTTCTTCTCCTTACGTCCTGCATATGCTGAAGTAAGTGCGCGCATTACTGACTGCTTAGCAACTCTGTACTGCTTGCTTCTTGCGCCTCTGTATCCTTTAGCGAGCTTTAAAACTCTGTTGTGCTTCTTTTTAGCATTCAAGCCACCTTTAATTCTAGCCATTTTTCTCTACCTCTCTTTTGATCTTATAAATAGGGCAAAATCTTCTTCATGTTCTTTACATTGGTCTCATCAGTAATGGTGGACTTACGAAGATCTCTCTTTAACTTAGTCGACTTTTTGGTAAGAATGTGCTGCTTTCCTGCCTTCATTCTCTTCAGCTTTCCTGTTCCTGTCTTTGAAAATCTCTTAGCAGCGGAACTGCTTGTCTTCATCTTAGGCATTTTTATTTCCCTCCTGTTTTTTGATAATCAATTACAAACTACCCTTTCGGGATCAGTTTTCCTTCTTCTTTGCAAGTGTTGCGATCAGGTTTCTGCCTTCCATCTTTGCAGCCTTGTCGACACTTGCGATATCTGCCAGTTTTTCGCAAAAGGCATCCATTATTTCGCGTCCGGTCTGGAGATGTGCCATCTCACGTCCGCGGAACTTAAGGGTTACCTTTACTTTATCTCCTTTTTCGATAAACTTCCGTGCCTGGTTTGCCTTGGTATTCATGTCGTTGTCATCAATGTTGGGTGACAGACGGATTTCCTTGACTTCCATGGTCTTCTGCTTTTTCTTTGCATCCTTCTGCTTGCGCATCTGCTCATAGCGGTACTTGCCGTAGTCAACTATCCTGCAGACAGGCGGCTTTGCAGTAGGCGAAATCATTATAAGATCAAGCTCTGCCTCATCGGCAATTTTCTGAGCCTCAGCTGCGGACATGATTCCCAGCTGTGAACCGTCTTCTCCGATTACGCGGATTTCTTTCTCACGGATTTGTTCATTCATCAAAATGTCAGCTATTGTTAACACCTCACAATCATAAAAGGGGATAAATAAAAACGAGCGGATAAAATTTCCGCTCGTTCAAAGATAAAGCCTTCAGGCTAATATACCAAGAATTCAATGACCTTTTTGCAGCCTTCAGGCGCTTAAGGTGAGAGCGGAAACTCTGCTTTTTGCATTTCTGCTTTACTAAGATACCATACACAACCAAATAAGTCAAGCATAATTTTTAAAAAAGTTATTACATTTTTTATGTATTTTTTTACATCTTCACCACCCTGTCGCAGAAGCTCTCCAAAAGCCCCGCGTCATGGGAGATAAGAAGGTAGGTAAGATTCTGCTCTGCCTGAAGTTTTGCAAGCAGAGTAAGGATTTTGTCCTGGATTGTCACGTCAAGTGCGGTTACAGGCTCATCAAGGAGCACAATGTCGGGACGCACTGCAAGTGCAATGGCAATGGCCGCACGCTGCCTCTGTCCACCCGAAAGCTCGCTTGGATAACGGTCGAAGTATTCTTCGGAGAGCTCAGCGTCTGCAAGGGCTTCAACTGCTTTTTTTCTAAGTTCTTCTTTTAAGATTATACTGTCCGGTTTTCTCTTCGCATTAAGCTTCAGAACCTCCATAAGCATCTGCCCTATCCTCATCGAAGGGTTAAGGCTTGAATAGGGATCCTGGAAAACCATGGAGAGCCTGCCGTTTACTTTTAATTCACCGGTGTAGTGCAAAAGTCCGGATATTGTTTTAAGGAGCGTGGATTTTCCGCAGCCGCTCTTTCCGCTGATACCGACAACTTCGCCTTTTTTCACGGTAAGGTTGAAATCCTTAATAACCTTATTTCCGGCACCTCCGTGATTTTTGTAGCTGACGTTAAGCTTTCTAGCTTCTATGATATTCTCCTGCTTTTCAAGCTCTTCGGGATTCTCCTCATAGCCGTCCCATACATTTCTGTATTTTTTCTCGCTGCAGGCTGCGATCAGCTCTTTTGTATATTCATTCCGGGGATTCATTAGTATCTGCTCGCCCTCTCCGATCTCGACCACCCTGCCGTTTTTCATCACGGCAATACGTGAGCAGAGCCTTTTTGTAAGCTCGATATCATGGGATATGAAGATCAGCGAGATATTCTTCTCTTTGTGAAGCTTTGAGAGCACTCCCATGATCTTTTCGGCTATCTGTGCATCTATTGCTGTTGTGGGTTCGTCAAGTATGATAAGCTTCGGCTCACCTATCAGCGCTGCCGCAATAAGTACACGCTGCCTCTGTCCGCCCGAAAGCTCATGAGGGTAGGACCTCATTACCTCATCGATTTTTCTGATGCCGGCTTCAGCAAAAACCTCGCGTATCTTTTCCTCGGCATCTGCCTTGTGTTCTTTACCAACCCGGTTTAAATATATTTCTTTAAGGAATTCCGCGGTTTTCTTTGCGGGATCGAGTGCCGTCATCGGCTCCTGGAATACCATTGCTATTTCGCTTCCGCGGAACTTGTCATATTCCTTTTCGTCAAGCAGTTTTTCACCGTTTTTCACAATTTCCCTGCCATTAAAAACTATGCTGTCGGCAATGAATTCGCCCCTGCCTGAGAGCAGGTTCATTATTGACAGCGAGCTCATGCTTTTACCGCTGCCGCTTTCACCGACTATGCCAAGGGCTTCTCCCTCATATACGGTAAAATCAACGCCTTTTACAACCTCTTCAGGTTCTTCCACATCCACGGCGGTGCGGAGCTTTCTGATTACAAGTACAGGTGTTTTGTCGGTCTTAGGCATACCGGAATTTTCGCTCTTTTCAGTATTTTCGCAAACCTCTTCCGGCTGTCCTGCCTCAAGTCCAGCCTCACTTCTTCTGTCAGCCAGATAAGCCCTAAGCTTCCTGCTCTCAAACACAGTAAATTCCGAACGTACCGAATTCCCGATATTTTCCGAAATCAATGCGGTTCCGAGTACAATAAGTATGATGCAGATTCCGGGGAAGACGCAGATCCAGCCTGCCTTGAAAATATAAGTCTGTCCTTCGCTCATCATACGTCCGAGACTGGGTGTCGGCGGCTGTACGCCAAGCCCGAGATAGCTTAAGCCCGATTCGGCAAGTATTGCGTTATTTATACCGATTGCGATTGCAGAAAATAAAGACTGTTTTGTGTTCGGAAGTATATGCTTAAACATGATGCGGAACGCAGAAGCACCGTGCAGTTTTATATTTTTCACATAGTCCTTTTCCTTCTCCATCAGGTATTCGCTTCGCATCACCCTTGCGAAGCTCGGAATGAAAAGCACTCCGAGGACCAGAATGACATTTAAGGTACCTGTGCCGAAAACCGCAACGCACACCATTGCAAGAAGTATGCTCGGAAAGCTTGCGAGACCGTCGTTAAGGCGCATGATGACCTCATCGACAACTCCGCCGAAATAGCCTGTAAGCGCACCGATGATAGTACCGAAAAAAGCGCCTATTCCGACGATTCCGACTGCTGCAAGTATTGTGGTGCGGATGCCGACCATGACCCTTGAAAGCACGTCACGTCCCAGATTGTCGGTTCCGAAAAAATGGAAAAGACGGGGACCTAAAAGCCTCGTGTCCGAGGATACCGAATTAACACCGTAGGGAGTCCAGATAAGGCTTAAAAGGGCGCAGAAAACCATCAGTGCAAGTATTACCGCACCGATTTTAAAGCCCTTGTTTTGCCTGATATTCCTCATACTTACTAAGCCTCGCCCTGTTTGGAATTTGTTTCTTTTACGGCCTTGCCTCCGCTGACCCTTACGGTCGGGTCGAAGAAGCGGTAAAGCATATCAACCGTGAAATTGATAAGCACTACAACCGTACCAATGTAGAGCACTATTGCCTGGGTAACATTGTAATCCCTTGCGGTCACGCTGTGCACAAGAAGTTTTCCGAGTCCCGGGATTCCGAATACCTGCTCAACTATCACAGAGCCTGCAAGCACCTCTGCCGCAACAAGTCCGATAAAAGTGATAGTCGGAAGCATGGCATTCTTAAGCGCATGGTGCACAAGCACCCTCTTTTTTGAAAGACCCGAAGCGCGTAGCGTCCTTACATAATCCTTTCTTAGCTCACGGATTATATTTGAGCGCAGGAAAACAAGAGTCTGGGTACCTTTGGGTATTGCTATCGCAAGCGCGGGAAAAATCATGAAACCGAGAAAACCGGCAAAGTCCTCTCCGGGTGCGACATATCCTCCGACCGTAAAAATCTTAAGTCCGAAACCGAATACAAGTATGATGACAAGTCCGAGAAAGAAAGCCGGAACCGCCATCATGATACGGGACAAGAGCATGACTATCCGGTCAAACAAACCGTTTTCCTTTACCATCATCAAAACCGCAAGCGGAATGAAGATAAGCACAATCAGAATTAATGCCAGAAGTGACAGAAGCATTGTCACAGGCAGCTTCTCGCTCATAAGCTCGGACACAGGCTTTGAATAGTAGGAAGATTTTCCGAAATCGCCATGGAAAACACCTCCAAGCCACTTTACGTAGCGTACAGCCACATTTTCGTTAAGCCCCATCTCCTCGCGGAGAGCCTCAAGCTGCTCCGGGCTTGCCTCGGTGCCCAGCTTTATTGCGGCTGCATCGCCCGGAATTACCGAAAACGCAAAAAAGGAGAGCATGGTCACGAGAAGTAAAGTTGCAATTAACGCAATGATTTTCTTTACGTAGTACATGATCTTAAGTCTCCTTTTTTGCCTAAGAAGTCAGCACTGCTGACAGATTTTAAATTTTGATTATTTCTCCACGCTCAGCTTCGAAAGATCCTGAACATAGATGGGATAGAAGGTATAACCCTTTATCTCCTTTTTAACCGCTACCATGATCGAAGGGCTCATCAGCCATACTGACGCAGCATTGTCGGTAAGCACGGTCTGTGCCTCCTTATAATACTTTGTCTTTTCAGCCTGGTCGGTAGCCGCCATGGCCTTTTCATAGAGCTCGTTGAACTCTTTATTGTTGAAGTTCACGAAATTGCTCTTGTGTCCCTCGTAGAAATATCTGAGCACATCTCCGGGTGCCATTGTGGCATCAAGTGCGATGACGGTTGCCTGATATTTTCTTCCCTGATATACATCGGAAAGCCATGTAGGCCAGTCAACCTGCTTTATGCTTGCCTTGACGCCTGCCTTTTTAAGCTGGTCAACAAGGATTTCGGCAACGCTGATGTGAAGCTGGTAGTTATTGGGAATCGTGATCTCAAGCTCAAGATTCTCCTGTCCTGCTTCCTTAAGCAGTTCCTTTGCCTTTTCAACATCGTAGCTATAGTTCTTTTCGGTATCGGAGTTGTAGTATTCCTTGAAGGAAGGGAACATGCCTGTCTTTAAAACATGTGAAACTCCGCCCGTAACTATCTTGTCGATCTCGGAAAAATCAACCGCATAGCTAAGTGCCTGACGCACCCTTACATCCTGCAAAGGACCATATTCGTTATTGAGGTAAAGTCCCTCCGCAAGCGACTGCTGTCCCACTTCAATCGTGAACTCATCGCCGAGCTGCTCGGTCTGGTCAAACGAAAGATAAGGGAATATGTCAATCTTTCCTGCCTTAAGCTCCATGAAAGCATCGTCAACGCTCTTATAGATCTTGAAGGTTGCCGACTTAAGAGCCGGCTTCTTTCCATAGTAATCATCGTTTCTTTCAAGCTCGATCTTTTCGTTTGCCGAGTATGAAACAAGCTTGAAGGGTCCGCAGCCTACAGGCTTTGTTGCCTGGTCCTTGTAGTCAGCGGGTATGATTGCCGCATCAAAATAGTAGATAAGCTCGGTATTGGGCTCCGAAAGCTTTACAACTATCTGTGAATCATTGTCTCCGGCCTGTGAAATGTCTTCTATAACAGAAAAAGCAGAGACGATCTTGATGTCATTTTCATCAAGCTTCCCTGCCACACGTTTAAGCGAGTAGATTACATCCTCGGGCTTTACCTCATTTCCGTTGTGGTATTTTACGCCCGGGCGAAGTGTAAAAGTATAGGTCTTTGCATCTTCCGAGATCTCGTATTTCTCTGCTACCGCAGGCTGCATGATACCGTTCTCATCAGCCTTTACGAGTCCGTCGAAAATGTTGTACAATACTTCACGTGTTCCTGCCGCTACCGCTTTGTGTGGGTCAAGACTGTCCATATCGTTTGTTATTCCGACAATCACCGTATCACCGGAGGATTTTCCTTTCTTTGTACCGTTTCCGCATGCGCAGAATACAGCCAGAATCGAAAGTGTAATGAATGCAAAAACTAAAGTCTTCTTCATTCTCTCTTCCCTCCATACAGTATTAAATTAGCTGCCAAGGTTTCCCTCAGCAGCTCTAATTATAATGATTTTTCGTGTTTTGTCAAGATGGTAAAGTTTAAAATATGTTTAACGGTAAATCATATTGCTAGCTCGTAAACGACCTGTACAGTGCCACATGATCGTAGATCGCGCGCCATGCATTGGGTGCCATGCCTGTGACGCATACATAATTCTTTCCGCTGTCACTGACCATATAGCTCACGGCGCAGTTTCGCGACTGGTTGACAAAACCGGTCTTGGCGCCGATGACAGTTCCGTTGGTTTCCTTGTCTTCTATTCTTCTGATAAACCAGTTGCTTATCTCTAGCGGTTTTATATTCTCATCATTTTCGACATATACGGTCGTAGTGTAGATCCTGGTCTTGAGCACATCGCGGAGAAATTCATTCTGCATGGCGGCGCACATTATAATGCCTATGTCTTTTACGGTGCAATGAAGGTTTTCATCGAAAATCCCTACGGGATTTGTGAAATGAGCTGTTTCGGAGAGACCGAGTTCCTCAACCTTTTTATTCATCTGTTCAACAAAAGCATCAATGCTTCCGCAGCAGTATTTTGCAAGCTCCAAGGCCGCATCTCCGCCCGAGCAGACGATGGTTCCGTAAATCAGGTCCTTTACGCAGACCTCCTGGTTAAGCACAAAGCCCACCCTGCTGCAGTCATGCTTGTAAACATAATTCATGGTTTCCTGGCACACAAAAATATGGTCATCAAGCTTTTCCTCAGTAATATAATCCATTGCGGTAAGCACTGTAAGCACCTTGGTCATGGAAGCCGGGTATACAACCTTGTCAGCATCACGTTCGATAAGGATCTCGCCCGTATCCGCATCCGCAAGCACTATATAGCTGGACTCGATCATCTTTGTCTTTGCAATGTCTTCACCCTCAGTATAAGGTTTGGCGGCATTTTCCGCAGGTACAAGCTCAACGGGGTCAAAACGATGGTCTCCGTCTACCGCAGATGCAAGCTCCACGGTCTTGTCGGTTTTGGTAAACTCAAGGAGCTTATACTTCGGCGTAGGCGTTGGTGTAGGCGTCGGAGTATCGCTGGGCTTTGGCGTCACTGTCGGGATCGGAGTAGGGGTATCATTTGCCATTACCTTACTTGCATCGGCCTTACTTGCAACCTTTGTGCTTTCATTATCTTTATTCTTATTATTCTTTGCCTTATCTGCGATCAGAAACACAACAAGAAGCACCAGAAGGATTGCAAGAAGGGCTGTCAGTATTTTCATCGTCCTTTTATGCTTTTTCTTCTGCTGCTCTCTCATTGCAAGAAGACTTTTTCTTTTATATGAATTGGGATCTTCGTTCATCCGTTTTTTCTCTCAGTCAGGTTTATTTTTGTCCCATAACGAAGCGGACGCAGTCTGTGAGTCTCGATTTTTCTCCTGTATTATGTGATGTTCTTACGAACACTGCGATCAGGGAATTTTTATATCTTGAACCCTCGGGAATACAGTCAGAAAATACGGTATCCTTTAGTTTTATTCCGCAGATAACACTCTCGGTTCCGGGATTTCCGTCAGAATCAGTAATCTCCCTTATCATGGGAACCCTTGATTCTTCGGGCACAAGCGCAAGAACCGTGCTGTCATCGTCAAAAGCGGCAAAATAAGCCGAAATATCGTCCAGGTCCTTTTCGGTACCGATTATCATGTCAAGCGTTCCGGCCATCAGCTCCGTCATCAGCTCCGACATTCCCGCATTTGCAGTCTTTCCGAGTCCGATCTCGAGGTCAACCTTTTCTTTATCCTCAAAGGCAAAAAATTCTTCCATTTCATCGACGCGCTTCTGAAGGCTGTCGTTGTCAAGGTATTTTGTGCTTATTACAGCAACACTGTAGCCGATTTTTGCCTGTTCTTTGAACATCGAGCGCACAAAGAAAAATACCGCAATGACAACCACTATTCCTACAAGTATCGGAATCAGCAGATAATCCTTGAAGTATTTTGCCTTTTCTTTTCCGTGGAGATTGCTCCAGTTATTTTTTACGCTTTCGGATGATTCCCTTTCTTCCTTTTTCTGGTAGATGGAGGCATCATCCGAAAGTGTGGTCTTTTTATTGTCTATGTTTTGTGCCATATCAGTTCTTAGCTGCGATCTTTCCCTGAGCGGTAAGAAGCTCTGCGATCAGTACTGCACCGCCTGCTGCGCCTCTCTTTGTGTTATGCGAAAGGCCGACAAACTTCCAGTCATAGATGCTGTCTTCGCGGAGACGTCCTGCGCAAACACCCATACCCTTCTCTGTATCGCGGTCAAGCGCTGCCTGAGGGCGGTCATTCTCTTCAAAATAGGTAATGAACTGCTCGGGAGCGGAAGGAAGCTTAAGCTCCTGGGGAAGTCCCTTGAAATTCTTCCATCTGTCAAGGATTTCCTCTTTGGTGGGCTTCTTCTTAAACTTAACGAATACGGATGCCGTATGTCCGTCTGAAACAGGTACACGCAGGCACTGACATGTAATTACAGGGCTTGTTGCCTTAACGATCTGACCGTTTTCTACCTTGCCCCAGAGACGCAGAGGCTCCTGCTCACTCTTTTCCTCTTCACCGCCGATGTAAGGAATTACATTGTCAAGAATCTCGGGCCAGTCCTTGAAGGTCTTGCCTGCTCCCGAAATTGCCTGATAGGTTGAAGCAACAACCTCTACAGGCTCAAACTCCTTAAGAGCATGAAGCATCGGAGTGTAGCTCTGGATCGAGCAGTTGGGCTTTACAACGATAAAGCCGCGCTTTGTTCCGAGTCTCTTCTTCTGGGACTCGATAACCTCAAGATGTTCGGGATTTATCTCGGGCACTACCATCGGAACATCGGGTGTCCAGCGGTGAGCCGAATTGTTTGAAACAACGGGAGTCTCGGTCTTTGCATACTGCTCCTCGATTGCCTTGATCTCATCCTTACTCATGTTAACCGCGGAGAAAACGAAATCAACGGTTGATGCAACCTTTTCTACCTCATTTATATTATAGACGATAAGGTCCTTGACTGCCTCGGGCATAGGAGTGGGCATTTTCCACTTGTCGCCTACCGCATCCTCATAACGCTTTCCTGCGCTTCTCTCGCTTGCTGCGATCGTAACGACCTCAAACCAGGGGTGATTCTCAAGTAGCGTAATAAATCTCTGTCCTACCATACCCGTTCCGCCGAGTATGCCTACTCTCAACTTTTTATCCATAGCTTTATCCTTTCCGGCATGTATGCCTTGGCTAAGTCTTATTTTTTTGTTTAGTTAGTCAAAGAGTATAGCACTTTTTTTCATGTTTGTAAACACATTTAAAAAAAATTGATTTTTTTCTTGACATAATCCCGTATTCGTGGTATAAATGACTTCGAATTGAATATTTTCAAAGGCTGTGACGAAGAATGGCCCGGGTGAAAAAACATTCAGAGAGCCGGTGGTTGGTGCGAACCGGTATGTAAAAGCCCCTGCTTCTCCCTTCCGAGCCGGAAGCTTGAAGCTTTCAAAGAAAGTGCGTAGGGTTTCCCGTGAATGCTGCGTTAATGTATAGAGATTGATAGATCTCGAAGAGGTGGTAGCTATAATGGCTACAATTTGAGTGGTACCGCGAGTGCAGATAATTACACCCGTCTCAAAGCAATTATGAAATGCTTTGGGACGTTTTTTATTTCTAAGTTCCAAGGTGATTTTACAAAAAAAGGAGAGAAACCATGAAAACAATCAAGTTCATCGACATGACATTAAGAGCCCTTGCCGAAAAGAATAACGGGCTTTCATTTAAGGAGAAGCTTGAAATTGCCAGGATACTCGACAGAGTAAAGGCAGATATTATCGAGCTTCCTCCCGTAACTGTTTCAAAGGCTGACCAGCTTTCAAACAAAACAATCTCAACAATGCTAAATACAACCGTTTCCGCTTCCGTAAACATCTGCAGTGGAATGATTGAAGAAACATGGGAAAGCATCCGTACCGGACGCAAGGCAAGACTTAATCTCATCACCCCTGTATCAACAGTCCAGATGGAGTACAGCTGCCATAAAAAAGCTCCCAAGATGCTCGAAGCAATCACCGAACAGGTAAAGCTCTGCCGCTCTCTTTGCGAGAATGTGGAATTTACCGCAGTTGATGCTACCCGCGCCGAATTTGATTTTCTTGTACAGGCTATAGAAGCAGCCGTTACCGCAGGTGCAAGCCGCATCACAGTATGTGATACAGCCGGGATAATGCTTCCCGATGAATTCGGTGCTTTCATAGAAAAGGTCAAAGAATCTGCTCCTTCCCTTAACAATGAAGGAATCAATCTCTATGTTGAGGTTAAAAGTGACATGGGTATCGCCCTTGCATCCGCTGCCGCTGCCGTAAAAGCAGGTGCCGACGGTGTAAAGTGTGTGGCATGCGGTAACGAATATCCCACACTTGAGCAGGCTTCACTTCTTGTTCAGAAAAAGGGGGCAGATCTTAACGTCAGCGCTCCGATCAGCACTACCGAGATCACACGCTGCACCAACCAGATTGAAAAATTCATTATGAAGCCCGAAGAAAAAGCAACCAGTTTCAAAGATATCGCAATTGCAAACGGCATAGAGGTTACTCTTGATGCAAATGACGATATCACCGAAGTTACAAAGGTTGTAAAGCAGCTGGGCTATGATCTTTCAGATGAAGACAATACAAAGGTTTATGAAGCCTTCCAGCGTGTTGCAAATAAAAAGCACTATGTTGGAACAAAAGAGCTTGACGCGATCATCGCAAGCACCGCAATGCAGGTTCCTTCAAAATTCAGGCTTGACAGTTATGTCATCAACAGCGGAAACATTATCACCGCAACAGCAAATATACTGCTTGAGAAGAACGGCGAAAAAATCCGCGGTGTCGGAGTGGGTGACGGCCCTGTGGATGCAGCTTTTCTTGCGATCGAGCAGATACTCGGACACCACTATGAGCTTGACGATTTCCAGGTACAGACAGTTACAGAGGGCAGGGACGCCATGGGTTCGGCGCTTGTGAAGCTGCGTGCAAACGGAAAAGTATATTCCGGAAGCGGAATCTCAACCGATATCATCGGAGCTTCGATCCGTGCATATATCAGTGCACTCAACAAGATTGTTTTTGAAGAAGAGCGTTAAATTGCCCAAGCCAAAAGGAGGAAAAAGTTTTGAAACTTTCATATTCTATAAAGAACTGGAAAAATATGAGCTGGCAGGACTATACTCAGGCTGCCTCCGGCACAAGACTGTCCGGATTCGAGATTTATGATATAAATGATGCGATGTTCCGGGAAAAGACAAGCCCCACCAATCCCGAGCTTGCCGTCGGAATACGCCGCGGTCTTCAGAATGCCGGCCTGAAGGTGCCCTGCATCGATACCGCAATTGATTTTACCGACGAATACTTCATCTCCGAATTTACCGAATGTGTGGAAATTGCAGTAAACCTCGGAATTCCGAACATCAGCGTACACACCGAAAATTCCGATTTGGATGACTGTGTTGCCGCGCTTGCTTCACTCCTCGCGCTTACTGAGGGAAAGCCCGTTACCGTACTGGTCGAAACAGTGGGAACCTACTCAAATACCTCCCATCTTCGCGACCTTTTAAACGAATTTGCCGACAATCAGGCTCTTGCAGCCAACTGGAATATGGCCGCTACCGCTTCTGTCGGTAAAGAGGATCCCGAGACAACCATCACAAATCTCGGTGCCTATGTACAGCATGTGCATATCCATGATTACAGAACTGCAGGCGACGAGATCATTCCCGAGCTTATCGGAGAGGGCGAGCTTCCCGTCAGGGAAATGATGAACGCCCTTCGTTCCGTAAACTATGACGGTTTTATTTCACTGGTATGGAATCCCGACTGGATGCCCGAGCTTCCCGATATTGAGGTTATACTTACCCATTTCCAGAGCTTTTTAAGCGGTTTCAAGAGCACCAGAAGTGCCGATGAGCACCTGTACTGGAACAAAGCCCATACCGGAAACTTCGTATGGGAAAAGGAAAGGCTGATCAGCAAGACCTTCCCCGAAGTGCTTGATACCATGGTTGAGAAATTCCCCGACCAGACCGCTATCAAGTTCACAACACTCGATTATGAGCGTACCTATTCACAGTTCCGTGACGATGTTGACGAGTTTGCAAGAGCCCTTGTATCATTGGGTGTAAAGGCCGGCAGCAAGGTTACCATCTGGGCAACCAACGTTCCCGCATGGTTCCTTACCTTCTGGGCTTCTACCAAGATCGGCGCAATCCTTGTTACAATGAACACCGCCTATAAGATCCATGAGGCAGAATACCTGCTCCGTCAGTCCGACACCCATACACTTGTCATGATCGACGGCTTCAAGGATTCCAATTATGTTGAGATCATCAACGAGCTCTGCCCCGAGCTTGCAGAAAATAAATCCGGTACACCTCTTCATGCAAAGAGGCTGCCCTTCCTCAGAAACGTCATTACCGTCGGCTTCTCAATGCCCGGTGCCATGACCTTCGAGGAATCACTTCGTTATGCTGAAAAGACTCCTATAGAGGAAATCCACCGCATGCAGGCAGCTATCGACGTAAACGATGTCTGCAACATGCAGTATACCTCGGGAACCACAGGTTTCCCCAAGGGCGTTATGCTCACACACTACAATATCGTCAATGACGGCAAGACCATCGGCGACGGCATGGATCTTTCCACTGCCGACCGCATGATGATACAGGTGCCCATGTTCCACTGCTTCGGCATGGTACTTGCGATGACCGCTACCATGACCCATGGCGGAACCATTCTTCCGATACCTTACTTCTCACCGAAGTCTTCGCTTGCCTGCATAAATGACGAGCATATCACAGCCTTCCACGGCGTACCGACCATGTTCATCGCAATGCTCTCGCATCCGGACTTTGAAAAGACTGATTTTTCATATATGAGGACCGGCATCATGGCCGGAAGCCCCTGTCCCATCGAGGTTATGCGTCAGGTGGTCGATAAGATGCATATGCCCGAAATCGTTATCGTTTACGGTCAGACCGAGGCTGCTCCCGGCTGTACCATGAGCCGTACCACCGATCCGCTTGAGGTACGTGTTACCACAGTCGGATGTGCCTTCCCCGGTGTTGAATGCAAGATCGTCGATCCCGAGACCGGCGAGGACTGTCCCGACGAGGTTGTCGGTGAGTTCGTTGCAAGGGGCTATAACATCATGAAGGGCTACTACAAGATGCCAAAGGCTACCGCTTCCACTATTGATAAGGACGGCTGGCTCCACACAGGCGACCT
>JAFRWN010000078.1 GCA_017437965.1 Lachnospiraceae bacterium | reverse complement strand
ATGTATCTGGCGATGGCCCGTGTGGCATACCGTGAGGGCTATCCGGAGGTAGGTATGTATTATGAGAAGGCCGCTTTTGAAGAGGCTGAGCATGCTGCAAAGTTTGCAGAGCTTCTCGGTGAAGTTGTTACCGATTCTACAAAGAAGAACCTGCAGCTTCGTGTTGATGCTGAAAACGGTGCAACAGCAGGAAAGACCGATCTTGCAAAGCGTGCAAAGGCACTTAATCTTGACGCTATCCATGATACAGTTCATGAAATGGCAAGAGATGAAGCAAGACATGGCAAGGCATTTGAAGGCCTCTTAAAGAGATATTTCGGATAGAAGCTGATCCGGAAACAAAATAGTTTGGACACAAAACATTTCCTCATCTTGTATAATTGAATAAAATATGGTAGAATAGATAATTGGCAGAGTTTTCTGCCGATTATCTATTTTTATCGGAAAAACCGTGAGAGGGAAAATGATGGGAAGTATCGAATTTGAAAAAGCCCTTGCCGTAATGAGCGAGGTAAGTAAGGCTGTAACAGGTAAGGATGAATGTATAAGAAAAGCCTTTGCCGCTATACTTGCGGGCGGGCATATACTGATAGAGGATGTTCCGGGCGTGGGAAAGACCACCCTGGCACTTGCACTTTCGCGTGCCATGAAGCTTGAGGAAAACAGGGTGCAGTTCACACCCGATGTAATGCCTTCCGATATCCTTGGCTTTTCCATGTATAAAAAAGATACCGGAACCTTTGAGTATCATCCGGGTTCGATCGCCTGCAACCTTTTCCTTGCGGACGAGATAAACAGAACCTCTCCGAAGACCCAGTCTGCATTGCTTGAGGTAATGGAGGAGGGCTCATGGACGGTTGACGGCGTGACGAGAAAGGTTCACGAACCCTTTATCGTAATAGCGACCCAGAACCCCAAGGGCAGTGCGGGAACGCAGCTACTTCCCGAATCCCAGCTCGACCGTTTCATGATCTGCATGAGCATGGGCTATCCCGACCTCAAAAATGAAATCGCGATCGCAAAGGGCAAGAATAACGGCGTAAGCGTCGACAGCCTTTCGGAAGTAATTGACGGAAACGGACTGATCGCCCTCAAGCAGAAGGTTTCACAGGTTTATGTGCATAACCATATTTATGCCTATATCGCAAAGCTTGTACAGGCAACCCGTGACAACCCTTATATCGAGCTCGGCATGAGTCCGAGAGGAACGATTTCATGCAGCAGGATGGCGATGGCAGAGGCCTTCCTTGGGGGCAGGGAATATGTCATACCTGAAGATGTTGAGAATGTTTTCAGGGATGTTGCGACGCACAGAATTGTAATGAACACAAAGGCAAGAGTGGCAAAGGTGAGCCGTGAAAGCGTCCTCACCGAGATACTCGGAAGCGTGAAACAGCCGGCTTCCTTCATGGAAAGGGCATAGATGTGTTTGGCTTTGTTCTTCTGATTCCGGTTACGGCGGTAATTTTATATCTTGCGCTGATTTTTGAAAGCACAGCTTTTGCACTGCTGGGTCTTACGGCAGTGTTATTTGCCGTGCTTTCTTTTGTTTACCTGCTGATCATGAGGAAAAGGATAAGGATAAAGCTTGAGATTCCGGTAAAGGTTGCCGAAAAAGGCCAGAGCTTCGGCCTTAGGATAGATGTGGTAAACAGGTCATGGATCCCCCTTGGCAAGCTTGTCATGCACATAGATTACGGCGAAAACTGCAGTGAGGAAAGGGAGGAGATCATTCTCAAGATGCAGGATGTACCGAGGGGAAAGAATACTGAGATCAGAAGGCTTTCGGTAAAGTATTCGGGCAATTACGAATTTTCCACTTACAAAGTTAAACTTTATGATTATTTCGGCATTTTCCATATGAAAGTGAAGAAAAAGAGCATCACCCATGCACTGATACTTCCTGAACTTAACGAGGTTCCCGTGACACTTGGAGAGGGAGTCAAGAATTTCTATGGTGAGGCGCTGGTCTATGATGAACTGAATGTGGGACAGGACCCGAGCGAGACCTTTGACGTGCGGGAATTCCGTGACGGAGACAAGCTTCAGAGGGTTCACTGGAAACTCAGTGCCAGAATGGATGACCTTATCGTAAAGGAAACCGCTCAGCCCAAGGCCTGCCCTGTAGTGCTTTTTATGCCTGAGGGAGTAAAGGGAGAGAACGGGGCGCTCGATTACATGGCTTCGCTGTCCTTCACGCTTATGGACATGAAATGCCCTCATTATGTGGTCTGGAACTCTGCAAGCAGAAGTGATCTTGTGAGAGTCAGAGTGGATGATGAGGAAAGCTTTTACTTTGCGCTTACTGTATATATGCAGGATAATTCCGAGGAATATGCGGGCGTGCGCAAGGACAGATACAAGGAAAAATACAAGGGCGAATTCTATCTGCACGGTGTTTTTGCAGATTCAAAGGGAGGTATCAGCCTTGACGGCGCAGATCCCGTAAGGCCCGAAAAGATTGAAGAACTGCTGCTGAAATAGAGAAAGGCAACACATAAGGCATGAAGCGTATTCAGAGAGTACAATGGGAAAAAACAGATGAGTCGGACAGACCGGAATTAAGGGTACTGTTCGCCGAGGCAGTCTGGGAGACGATATCCATACTGCTTCTGATTTTTGCTGCCTTTTTTATGCTTTCCTGCCTTTCATACCATATTGCGCCCGATTCATCGGACGCCTTTAAAATCATAATGATCGTTACTTTTACCGTAATGTTCTATGAGGTGTCGGTGCGTTTCATTTTAAGCAGGATAAAGGGAAAAACCAGGAAATACCTGCGTCTGTTTTTTGCGATTGTTCCGTTCTTGCCTGTACTTCTTCTGCTTCTCATTTACTATAGGTCAAACTACGACGAGATAAGGGGTGGCCTTGCGGCCGCTGCGACATTTTTCCTGAAGCCGTACAACAGGATCTTCGGCTCAAATATTGTTATCAGGCATGCTGACAATGAATATATTTCCATGGGCCTTACCTTTACCTTTATCTGCATATTTTTTGCTTTTTATTTTGTTTCGAGGCTTGGAAAACGCAAATGGCTGTTTTTGCTGCTGCCTTTAGCTTCCACAGCAATTCTTATGTACGTGGGACTTGCTCCTGAGTGGATCCATATCGTACTTTATGCCGGCGGTATCTTTATGGTGTTCAGAAAAGGCTGGGGCAGGGGCTGGTTTGTCAGTGCTGCCACATCCCTTGCCGTTTTCATGATCATATGCATAGTTGCAGGCTTTGTGCTTCTGTCTCCTGCCGAAAAGGTACTTGACTATGCGGATGAGATCAAGGAGTTACAGAACAAAATTGAAAAGAGCATAGACAGTCTGTTTTCGAGGGTATTTCTTTCCACGGACAAGACCCTGGACAACTCGAGTCCGAGGTATAAGGATGCAAAAATAATGACGGTCACCATGGATACGAAACCCTCCGGAAACCTTTATTTCAAGGAGTTCTACGGGGTAGATTATGAGGACGGCACATGGAAGGCTTCCACATCTGATTTTGCCGAGGCATGCAAGGATTATGGCATCGGTCCCGAGGAAGTGGCTATAAAGCTTGCAGGGGCTGAATATGACAACAAGCGCTATGATCGTGCGGACTATGAAATCGAATACAGCGGGCTGCTCGGACAGGCCATGCTTCTGCCATATGCGGTCGATACGGACGGAATAAGCGGGCTTAGCTTCAAGGGAGATTATGTTGCGAAAAAGGAAATGACGAAGAAAAAGGTGAGCTTTTCGGGCCTTGATACCAATACCTTTGTGACAAAGACGCTGCTGGAACCGGAAAAGTCGCTTACTTCAAAGGACTATTCCTTCTGGGGTTGGTATGGGAATTATGTCAACAGTACCTGCCTTTATGTGCCTGAATATATTTTCAAAACCAGGCCCTACAGGGAACTTGAAGATAGAAGAAGACACCGTCTGAGTGAGGAAAACGAGTGGCGTCTTGATATGGCAAAGCAGGTCAAGGAGTATCTTGGGGAGCACTATACCTACAGCTGGGAGCTTGACAGCCTTGACAGCGAGGAGGATCCTCTGGAATATTTCCTGAAGAAAGGCAGAGAGGGCTACTGCATGCACTTTGCATCTGCGGGAACCATCATACTCAGAAGCCTTGGCGTGCCGGCAAGATATGCTTCGGGCTACGTACTTAAGCCTTATATGCTGGAAGAAGATGACGGAAAATACACCGCTACAGTAAGGGACCGTAATGCACATGCATGGGTCGAGATATATTTTGACAATATCGGCTGGATTCCTTTTGAGGTAACGCCGGGCTATGAAAGCAAGACCGACGAATTCCCCGCAAGCAAGGAAGCACAGGAGCAGAGAAAAGAAGAGGAGAAGAAAAAGAACCCGAGCCCGACTCCTACCGAGGCGCCTACCGAGGCGCCCATCTATACGCCTACTCCCAAGCCTACGAACACTGTGACTCCGGTGCCGTCGGGAAGTGAGAAAAAGAGTCCTACTCCTGCACCTACCAAAAAAGCCCAGCCGAGCGGAAGCCCGGGAAACGAAAGCTCTTCCGGAAATAATACTATACCAAGTCCGACTCCTGCGGAAACAAAAGGAAATAAGGGAAATCTTGGAAAAGTCCTGCTCATTCTTCTTATAATCTCACTGTTTATAGCAGCACTGAGTCTCATATTCAGGGCAAAAAGGAAGGCCCTTGAGAAGATTGAGGACTCCCTTAAAAACAAATATTACAGGGCAGCTGTCAGAATGATGAACAGAAGGGTTTACAGGAAGCTGCGCCGAAAGGGAGGCATAAAAGGTAAGGAAAATACCGATAAAAAGCTTGAGGAAACCCTGCTTAGTGTACTCGGAGAAGAGCACAAAGATGAGGTTAAAGAGTACATGAGAGTGGTCAAAAAGGCTGCTTTTTCGCAAAATCCCGTTTCGAAGGCTGAAAGTGACGCTGTAGCACGGCTTTACAGGCTCATATAGCTAGTTTTTACTTTACAAATTGGCATTACTTTGGTACAATAATCAAAGAATGCCTTTTTGGCTTTTAGAGAGGTTTCAGATGAAAAAATTAAGAATACCCGTAATGCTCGGTATACTTCTGGTACTTGTGCAGGCAATGGTTTCAGTAGTTGCTCTGTACAGGATAAAAAGGTTTGACGTTCTGGTAAACAGATACCTGGTGCTTCTTGTGCTGGCGCTGTTTTTCGCAGTGGTTATAGTTGCCGGAACCCAGTTCTTCAGATATGCGAATATTGTGGGTGATGTGTTATCGATAATACTGATAATTGCTCTTATATGGGTAACCAATTCCATCCATATTACCGAGAAAGCGATCGAAAAGATTGCCCCGAAGGATACCATGGACATAATGATGAACGTCATGGTTGTAAAAGACTCGGGCTTCAATGAGATTGGTACCCTTTCCGGAAAGACCATCGGAATATGCAAGATGGATACGGATACGAGAGATTACTGCATAGATGCCGCAACAAAGATGAGAAGCGATCTCGGAGACATAGATATTCCGGTAAATGAATATGAGGACGAGTTTTCGCTGTCCCAGGCCCTTCTTCATGGTGATGTTTCGGCCATGATCGTTGATTCTTCGATAGTCGGCACGATAGACGATACCTATGCCGCAATAGAAGAAGGCGAGGACGGATACCTCGGAAAGACCGAAGACGGAATCCCGGTAGTGTTTACCGACATGGCAGAGGTCTTAAAGAGCTATACGATAACGGTTGAAGCAAAGCCCAGGGATATGGAGAACAAGGGAGAAACTCCCAATATTCCCGAAAAGAAAGAAGATGACAGGGAGATAATCGATACCTCCGTAACACCGTTTCTGATGTATGTCAGCGGTATCGATACCGAGGGAGATATTTCTACCATAGCAAGGTCCGACGTAAATGTCATCATTTGCGTGAATCCCGTTACAAAGATGATAGGAATGATTACCACACCGCGTGATTCCTATGTTGAAATCCCGGGTGTTACCGACGGCAGCGGTCTTTACGACAAGCTGACCCATGCCGGAATCTTTTCGGCACAGTGCCAGGCTTCGATAGCGGCCCTTGAAAAAGTTTACGGAATCGACATAGACTATTTCATGAAGCTGAACTTCACGAGCATGAGAGGTCTGATCGATGCACTCGGCGGAGTTGATGTATATTCGGCCTATGAATTTGATTCAAGGAACATACTCGGTGTTCATTTCAAGAAGGGAATGAACCATGTAAGCGGTTATCAGGCACTTGTGTTCTGCCGTGAGAGATATTCCTTCCCCGACGGAGATTACCAGAGAGGCCGCAACCATCTCGAGATGATAAAGGCCATATTCAACAAGGCAATTTCGCCTGCGCTTCTTACAAACTACAGTGAGATACTTGACAAGATATCAAGTAACCTTGAAACAAACATGACACAGAGCGAGATCACAAAGCTTGTAAAAATGCAGCTTGACGATCGTGCAAGCTGGACCATCGTAAGCTATGCTACATCCGGAATAAACGGCGGCCAGCAGCAGCTCAGATGCACATATACCGCAAAGCAGTACAAACGTTCCGTAACCATACTTGATCCCGAATCGGTAGCTTGCGCAACCGAGATGATGGAAAGGATACTTAACGGTGAAATCGTTACGGAAGAACAGCTTAAAGACTATTTCGGCAAAAAAACAAAATAACTTTTCGGAGGTAATCATAAATGAGTAAAATCGATGAGCTCGCAGTAAATTCAATAAGAGTTCTGGCAGTAGATGCCATTCAGAAAGCAAATTCGGGCCATCCCGGACTTCCTCTCGGTGCTGCTCCCGCAGCCTATGAGATCTGGGCACACCAGATGAAGCATAATCCCAAGAATCCCGACTGGGCAAACAGGGACCGCTTCATTCTTTCCGGCGGTCATGGTTCCGCAATGCTCTATTCACTGCTTCATCTTTTCGGCTACGGACTTACCGTAGAGGATCTTAAGCAGTTCAGACAGATCGGATCCCTCACACCCGGTCATCCCGAGTACCGCCATACAAAAGGCATCGAGGCTACGACAGGACCTCTTGGTGCAGGCATGGGCATGGCAGTCGGCATGGCAATGGCTGAGGCACATCTTGCCGCAAGATTCAACAAGGAAGGCTATCCGGTTGTTGACCACCACACCTTCGTTCTCGGCGGTGACGGATGCATGCAGGAGGGTATTACCTACGAGGCAATGTCACTTGCAGGCACATTAAAACTTAACAAGCTCATCGTTATATATGACAGCAACAAGATTTCAATAGAGGGTGACACCGACATCGCTTTCACCGAGAATGTGGCAAAGCGTTTCGAGGCTATGGGCTTCGGCGTTTTCGTTGTGGAAGAGGGAAATGATACCGAGGCGATCGGAAAGGCAATAGCTGCTGCAAAGGCAGATACCGAAAAGCCTTCGCTCGTTATCGTAAAGACCGTTATCGGTTATGGTACTCCGAAAGCCGGAACAGCATCGGTTCATGGTTCACCCGTAGGTGCAGAGGGCATCGAGGTAATGAAGGACAACTTCGGCTGGCCGAGCAAAGAGCCTTTCTTCGTACCCGATGAAGCATATGCCCACTATGCAGAGCTTCAGAAAAAGCTTGCAGAAGATGAGGAAAAATGGAATGCGCTTTATGAAGAATATAAGGCAAAATTCCCTGAGGATGCAAGGGAACTTACTGTATGCACAGATCCTTCCTTTGCCGAGAAGGCACTTGAGGATGAGGGCTACTGGACAGACCTTGTAAATGATCTCAAGCCCGCGAAGGTGCTTGATTATTCAAAGGACGCAGATGCTACAAGAAATGTAAGCGGCTGGGTACTGAACAAGAAGCTGAAGGTTCTGCTTCCCGGACTTATCGGAGGTTCCGCAGACCTTGCTCCTTCGAACATGACCTATATGTCCGGCATCGGCGATTATTCCGCAGCAGACTATACCGGAAGAAATCTTCACTTCGGTATCCGTGAGTTTGCAATGTCAGCGATCACAAACGGAATGGTGCTCCATGGTCTTAAGACCTTCTGTGCTACCTTCTTCGTTTTCTCGGACTATGTAAAGCCGATGGCAAGACTTGCAGCACTGATGCAGATTCCTACGATCTATGTGCTTACGCATGATTCAATAGGCGTAGGCGAGGACGGACCTACCCATGAGCCGATCGAGCAGCTTGCAATGCTTCGTTCACTTCCGAACTTCCATTGCTTCAGACCTGCCGATGCTACCGAAACACTTGCTGCATGGTACTCCGCAGTAACATCAAAGAATACACCTACCGCACTTGTGCTCACAAGACAGAACCTTGCACCTCTTGCAGGTTCCTCGAAGGAAGCACTTAAGGGCGCATATATAGTCGCAGATGCAAACAAAGAGACTCCCGATGCGATCCTCATGGCTTCGGGCTCCGAGGTTGACCTTTGCGTGAAGGCAAAGGAAAAGCTCGCAGAGGAGGGAATCGATGCAAGAGTCGTTTCCGTACCCTGCATGGATATTTTCGAGGAACAGTCTGACGAATATAAAGAGAAGATCCTGCCTTCAAAGGTAAGGGCAAGGGTTGCGGTTGAAGCAGCATGTGACTTCGGCTGGGGCAAGTATGTAGGCCTTGACGGTGCATATGTGACCATGAAGGGCTTCGGAGCTTCAGGTCCCAACAAGCTTCTCTTTGAAAAGTACGGTTTCACGGCAGAAAATGTTGCCCAGACTGTAAAAAAGGTGGTTTCAAAATAATATAAACAGAAGGTTGATATGCATCGTCGAAGCATAAGAAATAAAAAATTTATACTTTATGCGGTTGTACTGCTTGTTGTGGCAGTGCTTGCGGTGACTTTTGCCAGACGTTTTGTAAAGCTGATCTGGAAGCCCGTAAAGGGTGACGAAAGAGCAGCAATCTATAACGCAAAACCGATAGCCGATGCAGCAAAGATGTTTGAAGCCGGTGCGAGTGCAACCAAGCTTTCCGACCCGGCAAACGTAAACCTTGTGTCATATCTTCGGATTGACGGAACTGTGGTTGACGCTTTTTCAAGGCAGAACGAAGCTTCCTTCTCGGAAGGCGGATATCTTAACGGAATACTCAGTTTCAGGGGAAATGCCCTGAGAAATACTTCGGCTGCCGGAGAAAACCATATTACCGAGGGAAAGTTTTCAGCCACCTGGAAAACAGGCGTCGGAAAAGCCTCGGGTGTGACCAAGAACCTTGACTGGAGAGGCCAGGCTCTTGTAATTACATGGAGCAGCGAGGTAAGACAGCTTCTTGTAAGGCCCGATTCCAAGAAAAGCAAGGAAAACTTTACGGAGATCATCTATGCTTCAAAGGACGGAAGGATATACTTCCTTGACATTGAGGACGGTAGCTATACCAGGGAGCCGATAGTACTCGGAACCCCCGTGACCGGAACCGGAACGATATGTCCCGACGGAAAACCGATCTATGTTGTAGGAACTGGCGACTGTGCAAAGAATGACGATTCGCAGATTTTTGTAATAAACCTGATAAACGGAGAGATAGTCGGAAAATTCGGTGAAAGAAGCAATTTTACGATGAAGCTCCCCGAAGAAAAATATGATTTCTATGCTTCAGCCCTTTTTTCAGACAAGGGAGACTGCCTTGTCACCCAGGGTGAGAACGGAGTGATATATACCTATGCCGTTGCCGTAGAGGGAAACGGTGGCGACATGAAAGTAAAGCTCAACCAGAAGGCCGAATATACCTACAGCTATGATGACGGCAGATCGGCAACTTCATCTTCCGGCATCGCGGCATGGGGCGAATACCTTTATTCCTGCGATACCGACGGACAGCTTGTCTGCACGAACGTCAACACGCTTGAAACCGTATGGGTCAGAAAGCTCGGACAGTGCTTTTCCTGCACTCCGGTCCTTGAGGAAGACAGGGAAGCCGGTACGGTGTTCATATACGTAGGCTCGTCGCTTGATCTGGATGACGGAAAAAAGACCAAGGGTCTTTCCTATATCACCAAGCTGAATGCGGCAACGGGAGATATCATCTGGCAGAGAGAATATAAAACAAGGGTTACCAAGCTTACCGACGGCGGCTTTATGGGAACGGCCTGTCTTGGAAGCGGTTCTCTTTCGGATTATATTTTCTTTACGGCGGTCGGCACCACAGGGAAAAAGGCCGACAAAAAGAACGGAATAGTGCTCGCCATCAACAAAAAGACAGGCGGCATGAAATACTATGTAAGACTGAAAAACTATGCTGCATCGAGCCCCGTATGTGTTTACGGCGCTGACGGAGCAGGCTATCTTATCATATGTGACAATGAAGGAAACCTTTTCCTGCTTGACGGAGAAAGCGGAAAAGTGAAGGATACCAGAAAGATTGGGGAACGCATTACTACCGAGCCGATAGTATATAACAACAAGCTTATCATCGGCACGGAATCAAAAATTTATGGGATTACGCTTGAATGAATTTTTGGAGGCGAGTTAAGTGAAGTCATATGACGTGTTTCTCGATCTGGCAGTGATCATTGCCAGTGCTAAATTTCTGGGGATAATTGCAAGGAAGCTCCGTGCACCCCAGGTTGTAGGAATGATAGTGGCCGGTCTGCTTATCGGACCGAGCTGCCTCAACATAGTAAACCAGACAGAATTCCTTTCCGGAATGGCGGAAATCGGCGTAGTTCTACTGATGTTTTCGGCAGGACTTGAAACTGATTTAAAGGATCTGGTGAAAACGGGCCCTAAGGCCTGCCTTATCGCGACTGCGGGAGTTTTTGTACCGCTTGCGGCAGGAACCCTTTATTATCTTTGCTACTACGGTTTTGCAGAGATCGGGTCCACAAAATTCATGCAGGCCGTGTTTATCGGAACGATAATGACCGCAACCTCGGTGTCGATCACGGTACAGACGCTGAAGGAGCTCGGAAAGATAAATTCCGTTCTCGGAACAACCATAGTAAGCGCAGCGATAATCGACGATATCATCGGTATCGTTGTACTGACTGTCGTTATCGGCTTCAGCGGCGACAGCGCCGATACAAACATCGGAAAGATGCTGCTTAAGATACTTTTGTTCTTTGCTTTCAGCATCGTTGTGGGCTACATCACCTACCGCCTGTTCGAGCTTGCGGAGAACAGATGGGACCATACGCAGAGGATACCGATATTCGGACTTACGCTCTGCTTTTTGATGGCTTGGCTTGCCGAGGAGGTTTTCGGCATTGCGGATATCACCGGTGCATATTTTGCGGGCATAATCCTTTGCAATACAAGGAATTCAAAGTATATAGACCGGAAAATGAGCATAAGCTCATACATGATGTTCGGTCCCGTATTCTTTGCATCGATCGGTCTCAAGACCAACATCAGCAGCATAAATCCCGGAGTCCTGCTGTTTTCGCTTGGATTCATAGCGATAGCGCTGCTTGGCAAGATAGTAGGCTGCGGGCTTGCAGGAAGGCTCTGCGGCTTTAAGGGAAAGGAAAATCTGATAATCGGTGTCGGCATGATGACAAGAGGCGAGGTTGCCCTTATCGTTGCACAGAAAGGCCTTGCGGCCGGACTTGTTGATTCGGTATACTTCGCATCGGTAATACTTCTGATCGTTGTATCAAGCATTGCAACGCCGATTTTTTTAAAATCTTTATTTTCGGGAACCAACGGTCCCGACAGCCCGGAGACACAGACCGCCGGGACTGCAGAACAGAAAGCTTAAAGGAGAGATTAATATGTGTGACTGTAAAAAACCTTACTACATAACCACCGCAATCGCCTATACCTCAGGCAAGCCTCACATCGGAAATACCTATGAGGCAGTGCTTGCGGATGCAATTGCAAGATATAAGCGTTTCGAAGGCTATGATGTGTTCTTCCAGACAGGAACCGATGAGCATGGCCAGAAGATAGAGCAGAAGGCAGTTGAGAATGCCTGCACACCGAAGGAATTCGTTGACAACGTTGCAGGAACGATAAAGTCCATCTGGGATCTGATGGGCACAAGCTACGACAAGTTCATAAGAACTACTGATGCGGACCATGAGAAGCAGGTACAGAAGATTTTCAAGAAGCTCTATGAGCAGGGCGATATCTATAAAGGAGCATATGAAGGACTTTACTGCACTCCCTGCGAATCCTTCTGGACCGAATCCCAGCTTGTGGACGGAAAGTGCCCCGACTGCGGCCGTGAAGTTGTTCCGGCAAAAGAGGAGGCTTACTTCTTCAAGATGAGCAAATATGCCGACAGACTGATCGAGCATATAAATACCCATCCCGAGTTCATACAGCCCGTAAGCCGCAAGAACGAAATGATGAACAATTTCCTTCTTCCCGGCCTTCAGGACCTCTGCGTTTCACGTTCATCGTTCAAGTGGGGTATCCCTGTTGATTTTGATGACAAACATGTCGTATATGTATGGCTTGACGCCCTTACAAACTATATCACCGGTATCGGTTATGATGCCGACGGAAATTCTTCAGAACAGTATAAGAAGTTCTGGCCTGCCGACCTTCACCTTATCGGAAAGGACATCATTCGTTTCCATACAATTTACTGGCCCATCTTCCTGATGGCACTCGGCGAGCCCCTGCCCAAGCAGGTGTTCGGTCATCCCTGGCTGCTTCAGGGCGGCGAGAAGATGAGCAAGTCAAAGGGCAACGTTATCTATGCCGATGACCTTGTAAAGCTTTTCGGCGTTGATGCGGTAAGATATTTCGTGCTTCATGAGATGCCTTTTGAAAATGACGGTGTGATCACATGGGATTTAATGATCGAACGTACAAACTCCGATCTTGCCAATACTCTCGGAAACCTTGTAAACAGGACGGTTTCCATGAGCAATAAATATTTTGACGGCATCGTAAAGAGAAGCGGCGTGACTGACGATGTAGATGCCGAGCTTAAGGAACTTGCTGTTTCCACAAAGGCAAAGGTTGCTGAAAAGATGGACAAGCTTCGTGTGGCAGATGCCCTTACGGAGATATTCACACTCTTCAAGCGTTGCAATAAATATATCGACGAGACTACTCCCTGGGCTCTTGCAAAGAATGAGGAGGATAAGCCCAGGCTTGCAGAGGTTCTCTATAACCTTACAGAAAGCATACTGATAGGTGCAAGCCTTCTTGTGAACTTCCTTCCCGAGACAGGAAAGAAGATAGCAGAGGAACTGGGAACAAGCTTAAGGAACATAGATGAGCTCGATAAATTCGGTCTCTATCCTGACGGCGGAAAGGTAAGTGCGGCACCCGAGATTCTTTTTGCAAGACTCGATCCCAAGCTTGTTCTTCCCGAGGTTGAAAAGATACAGGCACAGCAGAAGGCAGAGTATGAGGCTGAGCAGGCCATGATCGCAAAGAATACCGGAAAGGCAGTTGAGCCTGTAAAGAGCGAAGACAATACCGATGCCGGAATAATGGATGTGCCTTTTGCCGATGAAATAGAATACGGCGACTTCGCAAAGCTTTCACTCCGCGTTGGTGTGATCGAGAAGTGCGAGGAAGTAAAGAAATCAAAGAAACTGCTTGTAAGCCAGGTAAGGGTAGGAAGCAAGGTGCTTCAGATCGTATCCGGCATCAAGAAGTCATATTCACCCGAGCAGATGGTAGGAAAGCAGGTTTGCGTGCTTGTAAACCTTAAGCCTGCCGAGCTTGCGGGAATCAAATCGGAGGGAATGCTTTTATGTGCGGAAAACGCCGAAGGCGAGCTTTCCCTTCTTACCACCGACAAGGCAATGCCTGCCGGTGCAGAAATCTGCTAGGTTTCTAAAGTTTACAGCTTGGAGGACTGTATATGAAAAGATTTTTCGGCGAACTCGGTGTTCTGATGAAGAGGCGCAGGCATCTGCTGTTTCTTATCATTCTTTGGAGCATATGTGCACTTACACTGCATATATTCTGCAAGGGACTTGACAGCACTGTTGAGGACTCCTTCGGAAAAAACGAGAACAATGAGAAAAAGGAATACACCTATGACCTTGTGGTCGAGAATATGGATTCCGTAGACAAGCTTGTTGTGCGCAGAGCCCTGAATGATATGCTGACAGGGTCTAAGGTTTTTGATTATTATTCCTACTATGTTTCCTCCGGAACGGTTGTGGGACTGAAAAATCCTTCGGCACTCGACATCAGCACGAGAACCAAGACTTCACAGGATGACCAAGGAGTTTTCCACACAAACTATGAAGTGCGTGTTTTCTTTATCGACAGGAATACGGCAATACGTTCTCCTTTCGCAGAGAAGTTTATCACACTTTTTGAAGGTGACATGGATTACGACGCAATCCTTCCCGTGTATTATGATTATGCATGGATTGGAGAGGTACAGGCACTTGCTGATAACGAGGGATATTCGGTAAGCAGGGTCAAGACCATAGACGAGGAATACAGCATCGACTATAAGCTGAAGCTGAAGGGCTTTATCAACATGTCGAACGATGAGGTCAAGTCCGAGACCATAACCCTTGGCAACAAGAATTATGATCTTTCCGGTGCGATAATCATTCCTCTCCGCGATATCGGAACTTCAAGCTCCAATGCAAATCCCCAGGCAAGAAGAGAATACTGGGAGCATATCTATGATATGCGTAACCGTGGTGTGATCATTTCCGACATGAAGCCGGATGAACTTCAGAAATATATTGACAAGCTGTTAAGCGAAAACAATGCCACAAATACAGGAAAGAAGCTTTCGGACTTCTTCAAGATCAGGATAAATGAGGCTGATTACGACAATAAACTTCTCTATAATGATAAGATTGATGATATCAGGGGAACCCTTAAGAATATTGCTATGGGCGCGATCATCATTGCGGGTGCACTGCTTGTGATGTTCCTTCTGATGTCGATTTCAAGGAATCAGCGCTATGAATTCCTTTCATATATAAACGGAACCGGAAAGATAGAATTCTGGCTGATCTACATGCTGCAGATCGCACTATGGTTTGTATTTACGGTATTTCCTTCATATGCACTCTATTTCGGAATCATGAAGTTATTAAAGACAAACTTTATTGATCTGAAGGAATATATCACTCCTGCTGCAATAATCGCTGCAGTCGGTTTTGCGGTTGTGACCGTGAGACTGTTGATCTGGAACACCGGAAAAATACTCAGAAGGATATAGGAGGCACTGATTATGGTTTATGAAGCTAGAAATCTGGGCAGAAAATTCGGCCAGGATGTAATAATCGATGACTTCAATCTGAGAGTCGAAGAGGGAGAGTTCATCGCACTTGTCGGAAAACGCGGCAGCGGCATGACCACACTTATACAGATGCTTGTCGGAATACTCCGTCCTTCATCCGGACAGATTTTCTATGATGGAAAAAAGCTGTCGGGCTTCAAGTTCAACAGGCTGAGAAGAAAGAGCATTGCATATATTCCGACCGAGCCCATACTTGTTCCGAATATGACGGTCTATGAAAACCTTCTGATCGCACTTGCGCACAGAAGAGGTAATGACAAGACAAAGAAAAAGGTTGCGAGGGATGTACTCAAGACCCTCGGAATAAAGGACAAAGGACGTTATTTCCCGAGGGAGCTTACTCCTTTTGAAAAGCAGAAGGTCTGCATCGGCAGGGCCATGATAAAAGAGCCGGACATCATTTTCTGCGATGAGCCTACGGATATACTTGAGGGCTATGAAACAGAGCATATGCTTGAGCTTCTTGAAATACTGAACAGCGCCGGCTATACCATCGTAATGACCACCCACAGCAAGAGGATTGCTGCAAGGTGCCACAGGATAGTTCCGATTTCAGAGGGTGTTCTTCCGGGTGACGAGACCGATTACTCTCCCGAAGAGGCAATGGAAGTCAGGGAAGAAACCGACGAAGAGAAATATGAAGATGAAGTGATGGACGAGGCTGAAGAGATTCAGGCAGACGAAGCACAGGCAGATGAAGCACAGGCAGATGATACCGAGACAGAGGAAGTTAAGGCCGAGGCCGATGTGCAGGAGGCTTCTGAAGAGGGAAGTGATGACTTCGACTTCGACAATGCAGTCGCAGCGGTTGCATATTCAATGCTTGGCGATACCAAGCCGGCAGAAGATGTGAAAGAAGAAGTGAGCGAAAAAGACTATGACTTCGAAGAGGAAGAAGAGGACGAGGAACTTGGATTTGCGGCTCCGGACTATGATCCCGATGAGGAATTCGAAAGGGACGAGATGACTCCTCCGGATGACGATGATGATGAGTGGAATGAGCTTATCACAAGAAAGTCACGTCTGAACAAAATAAAGAAATAATATATCGAAAGGTAAAAAAGGTCTATGAAAAAACAGGAGAACACGAGGAGAAGAGGAGCAGGCATACTGATGCCGGTATTTTCGCTTCCCTCACCCTATGGCTGCGGCACACTCGGAAAGGAGGCCATAAAGTTTGTTGATTTTGTTGCTTCGACGGGCAGCAGATACTGGCAGGTACTTCCTATCGGTCCCACAAGCTACGGGGACAGTCCTTATCAGGGCTTTTCGGCATTCGCGGGAAATCCTTACTTTATCGACCTTACCGAACTTTGCGAGCAGGGGCTTCTTGACAAAAAGGAGCTTGACAAGGTGAATTTCGGAACCAATCCGGAATATGTAGACTACGGAAAGCTCTATGAAAACAGGTACACGGTTCTTAAAAAAGCTTTTGACAAGACTAAGGGCAAATATAAGGAAAGTGCTGCCTACAAGAAATTTGAAAAGGATTCAAAGTACTGGCTTGAGGATTTTGCACTCTTCATGGCTTTGAAGAGTGAATTCAAAGGCGCTCCCTGGCAGGAATGGGAAAAAGACATAAGGCTCAGAAAACCATCTGCAGTAAAGAAATACAGGACAGAGCTTGCTGAGGAAATCGAATTCCAGAAATATATGCAGTTCACTGTTTTCGAACAGTGGCACAAGGTAAGGGACTATGCCAACGAAAAAGGCATAGAGCTTATCGGCGACATTCCGCTTTACGTTGCAATGGACAGTGCGGATGCATGGGCACATAAGGAAATATTCGAGCTCGATGAGGATGTAAAACCCATCAATATCGCAGGAGTTCCCCCGGATGTATTTTCCGCCGACGGACAGCGCTGGGGCAACCCTCTTTACAACTGGGAATATCTTGAAAAGAACGATTTCAAGTGGTGGAGAGAGCGTATCAGGGCAAATGCAGCACTCTATGATGTGATAAGAATTGACCATTTCATCGGTGTTGTAAATTACTGGTCGATACCCGGAAAGGCAAAGACCGCAAAGAAGGGCAAATGGAGAAAGGGTCCCGGAGCAAAGCTTACCGCTGTCATCGATTCTATCATGGGAAGCGGACATGTAATAGCAGAGGACCTCGGAGTGATCACCAAACCCGTTACCGACCTGATGGCAAAATGCGGCTATCCCGGCATGAAGATACTCGAGTTCGGCTGTGACGGAAATTCCGGAAATCCTTATCTGCCTCATAATTACAAGGACACCAATACCGTGCTTTATGCAGGTACCCATGATAATGAGACTCTCGCCGGTTGGTTAGGTAACCGCGAGCGCTGGCAGTTTGACTGGATGAAGGGCTACTTCGGAATCTTAAAGGATGAAGAGCTTCACATGCAGATTATCAGGAAAATGTATGAAAGCACAGCAGATACCGTGATTTTCCAGATGCAGGATCTTTTAAAGCTTGACAATCATGCAAGGATCAATGAGCCTGCAACCTGTGGTACAAACTGGCAGTGGAGAATGCTTCCGGATGCCGAAAAGAAAGTCGATGTAAAGTATCTTGACTGGATGGCAGGAATGTTCTCAAGAAAGTAAAAAAACATTAAGACAGAATAATACCCCGGGAACCGAAGGATTTCCGGGGTATTTGCATAATGTAATGGGGTAAAAGAAAATTATTTATTCTCTGTATAATCAAGCTTCAGTTCGTCAAGAACTGCCTTTACTGCGGTATATACGCCAACTTCTGAATCATTATCAACAAGAGTATACTTTACACCATCTTTGTTAACTTCCGTAAGGAAAGTCTTGAGTGCTGCCGCATCGGCAAGTTCTTTTCCGTCTGCAACAATCTTTCCGTCCTTGTTAACGGTAATCTCAACCTTGCCATCCTCAGCGGGATCAACGCTTTCGGCAGGTGCTTCTGCTGAAGAGCTTTCTACAGAAGAACTTGCGGGATTTGACTTGGTTGCCGAATCAGCATCGCCCGAGCCCTTGGATGAAGAACTTTCAAGTCCGAAGAAGCTCTTTCCGTCGCCAAGGCCAAGACCCTTTCCTAAACCGAAGAACCAGAGAAGGAAAAGTATCAAAAGAAGAAGGATTGCTCCGAGGCCGATCTTTATTCCGCCGCCTTTTTTCTCCTTCTTGTCCTCCTTTTTGTTTGAATTATAGTTGTTTGCCATAGTAAACCTCCATATATTTTTACTGCTTATCTGCAGTAATGTTCTGTACTTTAAAATAAATCTCAGGTGATTTTGAAGCCACACTCTGTATGAGCTCGCTGATTTCGGTCACATCCCTGGTCTTCGTCTTATCGTCATATGAAAAAACAATGAATACCGGACCGTCACCTGCGGCCTCAAGCAGCTCGTTCAGATAGCTCTTTGTGGTGTCATAACCGTAAACAAGACTGTTCTTGTCATATTCCACGGTAATCCACTTACCGTTGTCATCGATCAGAAGCTGTCTGCCGGAAACATCCTCACGGTCTTCCGGATAGCGTATCATTATATCGATAATTTTTGCAAACTCGGCAAAGCCCTTGAAGCCCTCGACCATCGAGCTGAGCTTGGTATTGTCTTCAGAAAGCGAATTGATCTTGATTTTTGAATCGCTAAGCTCTTTATCAAGACTGTCGACGGTTTCCTGCATTGACTCAACCTTTGTGTCAGCCTCCTGTTTAACCTTTTTGTTGGTTTCCTGACTTCCACTTAGGATAAGGAAGAGCAGTATCAGAATGACGTCAAGAAGAGGCGTGAGCTCGATTGCAACATCTCTGCGTCTTTTCATTGCCTATTCCTTTCCGCTCATATAATCCTCGGCTTCAATAACATCCCTGCGGTGTTTTTTCTGCTTCCACTCGTTGAAAGGAGCGGGAGTCTCGGGTGCTGGTGCCTTTTCGGGCTTCGCTGTAGTGACTGTTACCTGCACGGGAACAACGGGAGCAACTGCAGTCTGGGCTGCTGCCGGAATCATGTCATTTGTGTTTTTGTCCGTCGGAGCAGGATCATTATCCGAACGCTTCTTATAGCGGTTAAGTCTGTCCTCGGTGCTTCCGCTTGTTGTCACGGGATTGGAACGGGGAACCGAAGAAGTCTTCTGGTTACCTGTCTTGCTTCCAATATTTTCAAATTTAATGTCGTCTGTCTTTCTCTGCATGAAAAGATCTGCGGCATGTTCGCCGTCCTCAAGCTTGGGCGAGATAAAACCGTCAAGGAATTTGAAGGTGATGGCAAACACAAGACCCCAGAAGGTTGAAGTCAGTGCCGCGAAGAAACCGCCTTCGATATCCGAGGTGTCACCCACCATTCCGAGCAAGGAAATAACGGTTCCGAGTATTCCCATCAGCGGGAAGATTGCTGTTAAATTGATATACAGGGTATATTTTGAAACGGCGGCCTCGCGCAGTGTGGAAATTTTCTGGTCCGTAAGCTCGGTCATTCCTTCATGCACACTCGAAAGGTCATTTAAAACCGCGGGAGCATAGATACGTTGATGCATGCTCTCGTAAAGATCATTTGCAGCCTTCCTTGCCATGATCATGATATAGATATTGACGCCGGCAAGTATGAATATCAGGCCGTCAAAGCCGATTATATTTCTGAAAATAACCATTGTCCAAACCCCGTAAGAAAAATTGCACATACAAAAGTGCCTACTTGTCTATGATAACACATTTATAATGATTTAACAAGGTTTTTTTCTGCCTGCGCGGCACCAAACAATATTGATTTTTCAAAGACCGTATAATATAATATAAAGCATAAAACCAATTAGGAAAGAAGATATTATGAAGAAAGTATTGATATCGGGAGCAGTGATGCTTCTTACAGGATTTATGGCATTTTCCGCATGCGGAAAGGACAGTACAAAAGCTAAGGACAGCAGCAAGGCACAGAGTGAAAGCAGCGCAGGGGAAGTTTCCGGAAGCTCATCGTCCGAAAATACAAATCCGGTTGCCCCGGAATCCTCTTCTGAAAGCAGCGCCGAGCCTGAGATAATAAACGTCATCGAAAATCCTGCTGTTTTTCTCGGAATCAAGGATTATGCAAGTATGAATAAGGACGGGAAGAATGATTTCAAATACCGTTTCTTTATCAACGGGGAAGAAAAGATATTTGTGGTCGGACTTGATGAAGAGTACGGAATCCAGAACTCTTTAAAGGAAGGTTATCTTTATTCGCTTGGATTAAACGGTGAGACGATAAGCTCCGTTAAAGAAATCACGTCGGATATGGGACCGGCTGACGGTGTGCTGTCAGGTTATTATGAGACTGTAAGCATGAGAACGACGGAACTCAGTAAAATATATACCGTAAACCGTGCGGCAGGCGGAAGCACCGTAAAGGAAGGCATGATTTCCGACAATGTTTACTGCATGGGAATACTTAATGAGGACGGAAGCGTAAAGGAAGCATATATTGTTCCTTCGCCCTCGTGGTATGATCCGCAGATCAAAGGTACTGCGGGAGAGAAAACTCTTACCAATCTGATAAAAACTGCGGTAATGCCGGCCGGCTGTGTTAATTATGTATATGGCGGCGGCTGGGACTGGCAGGATGTCGCGTCTTCTGGCCAGGCAAAGAGCATAGGCGTTGCGGATTCATGGACGGACTTCTTCTTTTCGCAGGACGGAAACTATAAATATAAGCCCGATTATTATCCGAACGGCGGGTGGAATGAATATTACTATGCAGGACTTGACTGCTCGGGTTATGTCGGCTGGGTGATTTATAATGTGATGAATACAGCAGACGGGGCAGAGGGTTATGTAATGAGCTCCACCAAGATGGCCGGAAATTTTGCTGAACGCGGCTGGGGAACTGCTACGACAAGTTTTAAGGCAGCGGATTTCAAACCCGGAGACATTTTCAGCATGAAGGGCCATGTCTGGATGTGCATCGGAACCTGCTCCGACGGATCGATTGTGATCGCACACAGCACACCCTCAAAAAGCAGGCTCGGAAACGACGGAGGCGGAGTGCAGCTTTCGGCAATCGGAGACTCAAAGAGCTGCGAGGCCTACCAGCTTGCGGACAAATATATGTCACAGTTCAGCCCCGAGTGGTACGCAAGATATGAGGTAGCGCTTAAGAGCTATGCAGACTATACGGCGCTTTCCGGCGCAGGAACCGGAAAATTCACATGGAAGCTCGACGGCGGAATATTGTCGGATCCCGACGGAATCTTTAACATGAGCGCAGCAGATGTACTAAAAACAATTTACGGCTGTTAATGGGACACGGGGACGGTTCTTTTGTCCCAAAAGGAGAACAAATGGGGATTACAAAAGAGTGCAGTGTCTGCTTCAGGCACTGTAAGATAAGTGAAGGCGGCCTGGGCTTTTGCGGTGCAAGAGGAGTTAAGGACGGGGAAGTATATGCCTTAAATTACGGCAGGATCACTTCGCTTGCCCTTGACCCGATAGAAAAGAAGCCACTAAAAAGATTTCATCCGAGAAGCAAGATTCTTTCGGTAGGAAGCTACGGCTGTAACCTGCGCTGTCCATTCTGCCAGAACAGCAGCATATCCTGGGGCGATGAGGTTCCGGAATACAGGGAGAGGGCAGAATACCTGAGCCCTGAAGAGCTTGCCGCGGCGGCCCTTCATTACAGGGACAGAGGCAATATCGGCGTGGCGTTTACCTACAACGAGCCTTTTGTGGGCTATGAATATGTACGTGACACAGCAAAGCTTGTGCATGAACTCGGAATGTATAACGTGATGGTGACAAACGGTACTGCGGAGCTTTCGGTCTACTCGGAGCTTGCACTGTATATCGACGCCATGAATATCGACCTTAAGGGCTTTACAGAGCAATACTATAAAGATCTGCTAAATGGTGATCTCGGGGTGGTTAAAGCAATGATCACCGAGGCAGTGAAGCATTGCCATGTCGAACTGACAACACTTATTATTCCGGGCGAAAACGACAGCGAAGAAGAGATGCGCGAAATGTGCGCATGGATTTCCGAGCTAAAGGATGCGGATGGTAATCCTATCGGGCGGAATGTGCCGCTTCATGTTTCACGCTTCCATCCCTGTTTTCATATGACAGACCGCCGCTCAACCGATGTCGCAAAGGTTTACCGTCTGGCAGAGGTGGCAAGAGAAAAGCTTAAATATGTATATACTGGCAACTGCTGAATCGGGCAGTAAATGTTTATGAAAAACAGCCGGCCACAGACATTGCAAAGACTTTAGGTTTTACAGGAGGGTTTACAATGAAGCGCGTAATATGGATAGTACTTGACAGTGTGGGTATGGGGGAGGCACCGGATGCGGCTGCCTTCGGTGATGAGGGCTCTAGTACCATCGGACATATCATGGAAAAATATCCGGATCTGAAAATACCGAATCTCAGAAGCCTGGGCTATGGAAATATAGACGGAATGCAGGGCGTAGAAAGCGTTGAAAAACCGAAGGGTGCCTTTGCGCGCCTTGAAGAACTGAGCGCAGGAAAGGACACGACGACGGGCCACTGGGAGATGGCAGGCATTATTACCGAAAAACCGTTTCTTACCTTCCCTGACGGATTCCCCGATGATGTGATAAATGAATTTGTGGAAAAAACAGGTGTTCCCGGCATACTCGGAAACTGCGTTGCCTCGGGCACTACTATTATAAATGAGCTGGGCGATGAGCATATGGAAACGAAAAAGCCGATAGTATATACCTCGGCCGACAGTGTGTTCCAGATTGCTTGCGCGGAGGTGATCTACCCGCCCGAAAAGCTTTATGATATGTGCCGTATCGCAAGGGAGATACTGACGGGAGACCATGCGGTAGCACGTGTTATCGCCCGCCCCTTTGTGCATGACGGAGAGAAATATGTAAGAACAAGCAACCGCCGTGATTTTTCGCTCGAGCCTTCGGAGGACAATACATTAGTGCGGATAAAGAATGTGGGGCTTCCGGTTTATGCGATAGGAAAAATTGAGGATATTTTTGCCGGCGTCGGGATTACCGAGGCTGTGCACACAAAGGACAACGAGGACGGCATGGACAAGACCATAGAGGCACTTGATTTCGTTAAGTCCGGCCTGATATTTACCAATCTTGTGGAGTTTGATTCTTCATGGGGCCACAGAAGAGATGTGGACGGTTATGCAGGCGGGCTTGAGTCCTTTGACCTGAGACTTGGTGAGCTGCTTAAGAAGCTTTCGGAGGAGGACCTGCTTCTTATCACAGCGGATCATGGGTGCGATCCGACATTTAAGGGTACGGATCATACAAGGGAATATGTGCCGCTGCTTCTTTACGGCAAGGGAGTTACACCGGGCCTTGATTATGGTACAAAAAAAGGCTTCTCCTTTGCGGGAGAAGCCGTGGAAAGATTTTTGGGAGTGTGAAAAAGGTCTGCTCACTTAAGAGGGGGGAGATGTCATGAACTTTTTCTAAAGTTTTCATCAGTGAGTATTCTTGCGCAGATGAGTCCGAGGGGAAGGGACATTACGATGAGCAGTGCTTTTGACAGCCACATGCCGCCCGTTGCGAGCTCGTTTTTTGCGATAAAGTATATGCCCTTATACATGAACATACCCGGTACCATGATAACGATCGAGGGTACCGTCAGTGTGATTCGCGGAACTCCGACCTCTTTCTTGATACCTGAGGCGATGAGGCCTGAGCAGAGGGCACCGATAAATGCTGCCAGAGGGATTGGAGCATGTGCAAATTCAATAAGGCTTAAACGGAAAGTGTTTGTGCACATTCCGAGGCATCCGGCAATGGATGCCATTTTTTTTGTGCTGTTGAACATCATCGAGAAGCCGTAGACTCCGACGAAGCTCGTTACCATCCACAGGGCGAAACGAAGCTTTTCGTCCATTTTGAATTCTTCAAAATCTGCAGGCTTAAAATGATAAACAGTGGCCATGACCCAGGCTGTAAGAGTGGCGACAACGATAATTAACAGCGCATAGGTAATTCTTTCAATACCTGAGCGAAGGTCAAGCTTTGCAAGGTCGATACCGCCGGTGATTAGCGGGAAGCCGGGGATGATAAAAAGCATCGAGCAGATATATCCGGCCTGGTGCGCTGTCGGTATATTTGCAAAAGCCTCGGCAAGCTTGATCAGAAGCACATATACCGTACATGCGGAGGCGACGCCCACACATACGTTGGCAAAAAGAGTGATATGCCTTTCAAGCATCTTTTTTCTGACGAAATTTCCGACTCCGGCACCGAAAAGTGCGCAAAGCATTTCAATCGGACCGCCTCCGAGAAGGAAGGTAAAGGCCGCGCATGCAAAGCCGGCTGAAAGCCCGAGCTGCCAGGCATTGTAATGCCCTTTGGCGCTCATTATCGTGTCGAGTATGCTGTGGAACTGTTCCACCGAATATTTATCGACTCTTTCCGCAAAACTGTCGGCAAAAAGGTCGAGATAATATACCTTATCGGTGTTGACACCGGTGGTGTTAATCGAAATTGAATTGGTATAGGTTTCGCCGCCTTCAATGCAGGTATAGGAAATTGCAAGCAGACCGATATCCGCATTGCAGGTAATCCCGAGCGCACGCGATACCTTGTTCATCGAAGCTCGCACACGCCATGCACCGGTTCCGACCGAAAGCATCGAAAGCCCCATTCGTCCTACAAGAGTGGCCTTTTCCTTAAGGCTTGCGTTTATCGCTCTGGTGTCCGAATCCTGCTCGACCAGCTCATGCCAGGGAATGGCCATATGTTGTTTTCTGAATTTGCTCATAATTTATTTCCGTTTCATATGATACTGTTATTTCTTTACATGAAATTCTAACATAATCGCCGGATAAATGCAATTGACATTTTGATTATAATATGTGAGAATATGATCAAAGAGCAGCACGAAACAATCCGTAATCATATTTTTGGTAAAATAATCTAGAAGGATGCCCCACCATGAAAATACTCCGCGAGCCTGATGCAAGGCTGATAAAAGAATATAGAAACAATTACACTGCACATTCTGAAAACCTCAGGCCGTTAAGCTTTCTGGTGAGAATAAAGGAAGATGACGATACCGAGATAATTTATAATATCCTTACCGGTGGTGCGGTTAAACTGTCTTCGGAAGAATTCGAGTCTGAAGAAAAATATCTTTCTGACAATCTTTATCTTGTGCCCGGGGATTTTGATGAATATGCTTTCGTCGACGATCTGAGATTCTACTACTCCCTCAAAAACCGTTCAAAATCGGTAATAAACAATTATTTCATATATCCGACGACCGGTTGTAATGCCAGATGCTTTTACTGCTTTGAAGAAGGAATAGCGCCGAGGGTGATGAGTGACGAAACCGCATTAAAGACAGCGGAATATATCACGGAAAATTCTAAAGAAAAGCCTGTAAGGATCAAGTGGTTCGGCGGAGAGCCCAGCATGTGCATGCCGACCATAAAACTGATTTCGGAAAAACTACATGAAAACGGCGTAAGCTTTACTTCAAAAATGAATACAAACGGATATCTTGCTGACGAAGAAATGATAAGGAATCTTTATGAAATCTGCATGTTAAGGATAGTGCAGATACCGGTGGACGGTGTGGGAGAAGACTATGACACTATAAAGAATTATGTTGATGTTCCCAAAAACCTGAGCCCATGGGATAAAATCGTCACAAATATCGGACTGTTTCTTGACGCCGGAATCCAGGTGGATATCAGGCTCAATATCGGAAACCACAATAAAGAAAAGATCCCCGGGATACTTGATGAACTGATCGGGAAGTTTAAAGACCGCAAAAATTTCAGGATTTTTCCCCAGGTCCTTAATGAAGGTAAATATGATTTTTACTCCGAAGAGGAGAGAGCAGAACTCTTTGAAATCCAGAAGAAAGCCTATGTAAAATGCCTTGAAGCAGGAATAACCATAGCGCAGAACCGTTATTCACTGCCTGCGTTTTCGCTTCATTCCTGTTTTGCGGATGACAGCGCGTGGGTCGGAATCTCGCCCGAAGGAAGAATTTACAAATGCCCTGAAAATATCAATAACGAACTGTATTTTTCCGAGCTTGGATCATCCGCGAGGGATGAGGAAAAAATCGATATGTTCTATGAAAAGAGCAGCTGGGAAAGTTGCAAAAGCTGCGCCTTCTATCCCTCCTGCGTAAATCTGAAAGAATGCATTGCAAGGCAGAGAGAGTGCGAAGAATGCCACAGGGATTTCAGGCTCTGGAAGACTGAGAGAATACTCCGTGCTATCCCTTGAACTGTGAAAAATCCAGCTTTATCAGCTCTTTTATATCATAATCAAAGTCTTTAAGATACGAGGAATCTATGTCCGGCATCGGTGCCTTATCGGTATAGCCCGGCAGGATTTCCCGTATTTTTTTGTAGTAGCCGTCGCGGAAGAAAATGCAGGAAGAGTCATCCGGAGCATTATAACTTCCATGCAGTATCAGGCTCAGTGCCGGACAACCGCCGCCACAATATTTAAAGAAAGGACAGTTTGCACATCTTTCATTGCCTTTTTTCTTGTCGCCGACGGTGTTTGAAACAAACTTCAGGTAAAGACTGTCGGTAAGCAGCTTTTCAAGAGCTTCTTTTTTAGTGTCCGCAAGGCAGACCCCGGCTTCCTTAAGGCCACCCGACATCTGCATACAGGGGTAGAGCTCTCCGTTTGCACAAAGGTCGATACGTCCCTGGCAGGAAAAAATCCAGGGATGAGCCTCTGCATCGCGGAACTGTATTTTTTCCGCACGGAAACTTTTCTTTCTCTCGTTCACAAAAAGATATTCCCAGAAGTCGATTGAAAAATTTCTGGGTTTACTGACATAATACTTTGTAATTTCAAGTGCAGCATCATAGTATTCTTCCCAGCTGAGACAGTCGTTTCCCGCTTGTTCTATCCATCTCGGAGCCTCGGTGGTGCGGATGATCCTTACCCTGTTTATGCCGAGCTCATTAAGAAAATCAACGGAAGAGTTCATCACATCGAGGTTCCGCTTGTTGAGGTTCATCTGTATCATTACGATGAAGCCTCTCTCTTTACATAGTTTTATGGCGCGTACGGTTTTTTCCTCGGCACCCAAAACACCCCTCATCCAGTCATGAAAGCCCAGACCGTCAAAGGAAATTTTCATCACCGGCCGTGGCTCAAGCAGTGAAAGCCTGTCAAGAAGCTTTTCATTTATAAAATAACCGTTGGTGTTTATTGCAAGAAGGGTCATGCCGCACTTCTGTATTTCATCAATGATTTCAAAAAAGTCCGGATGCAGAAGGGGTTCGCCGCCGGTAAGTACTACATTAGTTACACCTTCCTCCGATGCTTCGCTGAGGATACGTTTTGCATCTTCTGCCGACAGCTCGTTCCTCGGCACGCCGATGCTTCCGGCATTGAAGCAGTGACGGCAGTTGTAGTTGCATCGTTCGGTGATCTCAAGCTCGATGCTGTGGAAATATATATGAGGATAAAAGTGATATTTCTGCCAGTCGGCTGCCTTTTCACCCTCAGACGCAGTGCGGATAAGTTCCATGCCAAGAAGTTCTGCCGTGAGCTCATCATCCGGCAGAAGAGCCGCCTCTTCACAGTCCGAAAGCTTTGCAAACTGTTCTTTACTTATCTGCACGGGAGCAGAGTGCTTTCCTTTGGTGTAATTATAAGGGCGGTTCAGCCACCCGCGAAGTGCTATGTTTTCCTGTAAAATATATCTGTTCATGAAGATTGCTTTCTGTACTATGATTTCATGTCTTTATATGCTTCATATGCAAGCGGAAGCAGTTCGTTCAGACTGTTTATGTCTCTCATGCAGTCATATTTTCCCTCAATTTCCCAGCTTAACGGGCATCTGCCGAGGCAGACGGGAAGCATGACGCAGTTTCTGCATTTTTCTCTGTCTGCGATGACGCGATTCAAAAAATATCCGGCCTCTTCGGTACTGTTGAGTTCACTGAAATTCGGATTTTCCGCTACATTTCCGATCACATGCTCAGCCTTTCCGAGAAACCAGTTGCATTTATATATATTTCCCTGCTCATCTATCTGGAAGCTTTTCTTTCTGGTCGCGTTGCAGGTAACGCCTGTGCTCTTGCCCTTAAGCAATGACATGATTTTTTCCTTGTCCTCGGATACCTTAAGAGTACGGTTTTTCTGGAAGAAATCATAGTATTCGGGATAGGAAAGCTCCAGTTCTTTAAGAGCGGAATTGACTTCCTTTTCCACACGCATACGCTCTGAGCTTACGATTATCCGGTTGCCGCTTTTTTCGTGGATTTTCTGCAGATTATCCACAAGGGTTTCGTAGTCGGAGAGATTGTCCTTCCTCATGTTGCATCGTATACGGTAGGTCATTTTTGTCGGAACCGAAAGGTTTTCAAGGATTTTGTCGTAGGAACCGCTTCCGTTGGCGAGAAAGCGCATTCTGTCATGGCTTTCGCGGCTTCCGTCAACAGAAATTCTTACGGTATCAACGCCGATGCTTTCAAGGAGCCTTATATTGTTTTCCGAAAGGAAAAACCCGTTTGTATATATTGCGCTGTTGAAGGCAAGAGCGTGTTCATCACAGTAGGTCTTAAGAGCACTTCCGATCTGTGAAAGCACATCCATTGCAAGCATGGGCTCTCCGCCGAACCATATCAGTGAAAGGCCCTTTGCACCTTTAAGAAGCTTTTTGGCAAAAGCGATTACCTTATCTGAAACCTCAGCTGTCATTCGTCCGGATCTTATCTGCCCAGTCTCTATGCAGTAAGCACAGCGGAAATTGCAGCCCATGGTGGGTGCAATCCCGAGATGTACAAATGAATCTTCCTCCTGCCTTTTAAGCTGGCGCTTTACAAGATTGTCATATTCATCATAGTCCACAAGGAAACCATTGTCATACAGGCTTTTCAGAAAAGGGGAGGATATATCGTCATAGGGAGCGCCGTCATATATCAGTTTCTTGAACTCATCAAGTATCAGAAACCTGCGGGTGGTGAAATTGTACAAAAGCCAGTCCGCATGCTCTTTCCTGTAGACCGCGTGGACGTAGTTGGATTTTCGGTATTGTTTTTCCATGATCAAGATTATCCGTAAAAATAATGCAATATAACAAAAGAAATGCCGCTATATTCCCGGCATTTCCTTTAAATGTTTATGAAATTCTGAATCTGAGGATTAAATCCTAGCACTCACCATCGCAGCTTCCGCCACCGCTGACAGCGTCAAGATCTTCACCCTTTACAGATGCTTCCTCACTGAAAGCAGCGAAAACTGCCTCAGCCTCTTCGGAAGAGATGTCGATTCCGGAATTCTTAGCAAGAGCTAAAATATCATCCTTGTTTGCAGCCTTAGAAGCAGCAGCGGTAAGCTCTTTAAGCTTGTCCTTCGGAATCTTCTTCATAAGTTCAACAACTGTTTTGTTCATTATATAATACCTCCTTGTAAGCCCCGGTTCACTTTCCGGATATATATTGAGTATAGCATAAAAAATGTATACGGGCAAGAAAAAAAATGCTTAAGATTCGATTAACCCTTTTTTAGTTTACCTGCTGTCTCTTTACAAGCTCTGCGAAGAAACCGTTTTTGGCCATAAGCTCGTCGTAACTTCCTTCCTCGACAAATTTTCCGCCATCGAGCACAAGTATACGGTCGCATTTTCTGACTGTCGAAAGCCTGTGCGCAACAACTATCCTTGTACATTTAAGCGATTCAAGGGATTCCGCTATATGCTTCTGGCTGATGTTGTCAAGTGCGCTTGTGGCCTCGTCAAAGATCATTATCTTCGGTTTGCCGACTATCGCCCTTGCAATAAGTATCTTTTGTATCTGGCCACCGCTCATGCCTTTGCCGCCAAGAGGAAGAGGAGTGTTAAGGCGCAGCGGAAGCTTCAGCACATCGTCCTCAAGTCCGGAAAGCTTTACAGCCTCCCAGATTTCGTCGTCGGTGGCATCGGGAGCATTGAGTTTTATATTGTCTTCAATGGTTCCGCGCATAACCGTGCTGCTCTGTAATACTACTCCGAGCTTTGAACGGACGGACCTCAGATCCAGTGAACGCAGAGGCTGGTTGTTATAGAAAACATCGCCTCTTATGGGACGTTCAAAGCCTAAAAGCAGACGCAGGAGAGTACTTTTTCCGCAGCCGCTTTTTCCGACTATTGCAACATACTCGCCCTTCTTTATTTTGAAGGATACATTGTCGAGTATCAGGCGGTCGTCTGCGGAATACTGGAAAGTAACCTTGCTCATTGCAACGTCTCCACTAAGCGTATTTATGGAAACGCGGTCGCTCTCGGTCTCGGTATCTTCCATAAAGATGGGAGTCAGAAGCTTCAGTAAAGGTGTGGCCTCCGAAATTGCAAGCATATGGTTGAACATTTCGGTAACGGCTCCGATAAGCATTGCGAAAGCCAGGTAGTAGGCATAGAAACTGTCCCTTGAAAGATCTAAGGAATCGGCTATCCTGAAAGATGACATCAGACAGAGCGCAAAAATAGCTGTTGTCAGGGGTTTTACCACTACGGTTGAGACAGGGGGACGGTATTTGGGCTTTAATCCCTTTTTGTAGGTTTCCGTCCACTTTACAAAACCTCTGGTCTCGGCACCGGAAAGGTATAATTTCTGGAGCCCGTGTATCATACTGTAGGTCATGCCCTGGGATTCGGCACGATACTCAAGGTTTTCAAAGGAAACCTCTGACTTTTTCCTTGCAGTATATATATTGATGATTGCGGCAATCGCAACATAAAACAATGTGACAGCGACCAGCTCGGGTGCATATCCGGCAACGGATGTGAGATAAAACAGGGAAAGTACTCCCATAAGACCGATCAGCAGGGCCTCGGAAACTATACGGTTTACAAGAACACCGAGCTGTATGATCTGATGTCCGATTTCACCGGCAGCATATTTTGCAACGGCCCCTGCAGGCATCGAGTAAAGCTTTATCATGAAAGCAGCCTGCACATCTCCGGATATTCTGTATGAAAGATTGCGTATAAGCTTTTCTTTTATAACACTGAAGATAAAGCGTATCAGTATGAACGGGAAGAAAAGTATAAGGAAAGTAAAGAATGCATTAAAAACGTCTAATTTTTCTTCTCTGTCTGATACTACCTGAAGTGTGGTTTTGGATATGAGGGGAAGCAGGGTGCCGCATAGTACCGCTCCGAGAGTAAACATGACGATCCGTATTACTTCACGAAAACGGAATTCCTTTGCAAGCCACAGTAACATACTTCTTTTTTTGGTGGGATCGTCCGGAAGTGCGCGGTAAAAACGGATAAGGGTTCCTGAAACAGTGTCGCGTGTTTGGGGATTGATGAATATCTTTTTTCTGCTGTCCGGATCGATATAGTAGTAGGTATATGTGTGGCGTCTGAGAAGAACCAGCCTGCCGTCATTAAGCTCGGCTATCATAGGACCCTCATCCTTTTTATACCATTCACCCTCAGGCTTGGAAAAACGGTACATAAGTCCGTAGGGCTTCAGCTGGTATTCAAGCTGGTCCTTGAAGCTTAGCTTCTTTTTGGGAAGCCACTTTTTACGTATACCCATTACTTCAAGGAGCTGATCTATCACAGGACAAAGTTTGTCACTAGCATCCTGTGAAAGCGTGCTCTTATACTGACCGGATATTTCTGCGTCAAGCGTTGCCAGGGCGTCCTTCAGGATGGCTTCTTCGTAATTCTGGATTTCTTTTAGGTTTTCTCCGTATAAATTCATTAAAGAAAGCTCCTTTTTGCTTACATACTTGAAATCAGTTCTGAATAATAACCATGCTTGTCAAGCAGTTCTTCATGGGTTCCGCGTTCGATAACATTGCCGTCGTTCATCACGATGATTTCGTCACAGTCGCGGATGGTCGAAAGCCTGTGGGCCACGATAATACAGGTTATGCCAAGCTTTTTGACATTGTTTACTATCTCAAATTCGGTCATGGCATCCAGCGCGCTTGTTGCCTCGTCCATTATAAGTATGGTGGGCTGGACCGCAAGGGCCCTTGCAATCTCAAGCCTCTGCTTTTCTCCGCCGGAAAATTCATGCCCGGATTCGCTTATCTGGTAGGCATAGCCCCCGGGCTTGTCCATTATGCCATCATTTGCCTCTGCATCGCGTACGGCAAGCATCATTTCAAAGTTTTCTACGTAGGGATTCCAGAGCTTCAAGTTATTTTCGACGCTGTCCTTGAAAAGAACGATATTCTGGCTGACAACCGAAAGGGAACTTCTGAATATTTTCTCCGGTATTTCGCTTATCGGTTTACCGTCATAGAGAATTTCTCCCTCCCAGGGCTCGTAGAGTCCCGAAATAAGCGAGGATATGGTGCTTTTTCCGCTTCCGCTGCGGCCTACAAGAGCCACGCAGCTTCCGGGTTTTACCGAAAGGCAAAAATCTTTTACGAGAGGAGGCTCAAGAGGAGAATAACCGAAACTTACATTCTTAAGCTCGATATTTCCCTTAAGCTTGTATGCATCTTCATCTACGGGCTTGTCTGAGTAAGGATGGTATTCGGGATATTTCATGACATCCTCCACCCTTTCAAGATCGACCCTCATTTCGTTTAACAGCTGTTCCGAGGCCACTATCTGTTCAACGGGGCGTAAGAACATCATGAAAATAGAGTGGAAGGACATCATCATGCCCTTGGTAAAGTCGCCGTTATAGATAAGCACCAGGCCGAAGCAGAGTATGAGATAGGTGGCAATGTCATTTATGAAGGTGATCATGTTTTTCATGACGACCATTTCCCTGTCATATTCGAGATTCTGGTTGAATACCTTTTCCTGCTGGGCAGCCCAGGCTGCAAAGCTGTTGCTTTCGGCGCCGCAGGCCTTTATTGTTTCAAACATGGTAATGGTTCCGGCGGTTTCGGAATAGAGCTTGCCGGTATCATTTCTTGTGATACGGCTGATATTCAGACGTTTCTTTGCAGAATGCCTGGTACAGATGCTGTTTATGATGATAGCAAGGATACCGACAGCTGAAAGGAGAGGACTGTAGCTTATCATGAAAAATACGTAGAAAGCCATCAGAGCGGTGTTGAGGACAAGAGGAATCAGGAGATTGATCATGGTTTCCGATATCGTGGAATTCGCCTGCTGCCTCTGTTGAAGGTCTCCTGTATCGCGCTGGAAAAAGAATCTTTCGGGAAGATGGAAAATATGCTGCATGAAGCCGACATCATTTTTTACGGAGATCAGTCCAAAAAGCTTCAGCTGTTTCAGTGCCGAGAACCAGCTTACAAAAAGCTGTACGGCTGCAACAATGAGCATCAGAAATATAAGAGTACCAGGGCCTTTGCTGTCTGAGGCCAGGATTTTATCCATGAAGTTGCGGAGGAAAAACGGCTGAAGTATGCCGAGACCGGCCACGATAATGGTTGTTATTGCAACATAGGCTACGGCCGGTTTGCAGTCTTTCAGTCTTTTGATTATGTATGATAAGGTGCCGGGCTTTTTACCGGATGGAACAAAGGAATCAGAGGGTGAAAACATTACGCACATTCCGCTGTAGTTTTCTTCAAATTCCTTTTTTGAACGCACAACATTACCGAGAGCGGGATCGTTGATATATACCTTGTCGCCTTTTACTCCGCAGAGCACGACAAAATGAACTCCGCGCCAGTGGATCATGCAGGGGAAGGTAGCTTTTTGATATATGCTTTCGGGCCGGAAACGGCGGGCTTCATAGGATAGTCCGTGATGTTCGGCTGCTTTTACAACCATTGAAAGCTTCTGGCCGTCACGTGATACGCCGCATTCCTCCCTGAGTGTTTCGAGAGTTACCCATTTTCCGTAATAGGCAAGAATCATATTAAGGCATGCTGCGCCGCATTCCATGGCTTCCATCTGCATGATGACAGGAACGCGGACAGGTTTTCTGGATTGTTTTTTTGCCGGCATTATGGATCTGGCCTCCTTGTGTTAAGGATTATTAATATATTATATCATAAAATGTGGGAGATTTACAATAGCAAAAGATACAACCTAAAGCTGAACGCCGCCCGGTAATTGCTGCGCAATAACCGGGCTGTCGCGGCTGGAGCCGCTCGTAAGCCGACAAAAAAACCCGGATTGGAAGCGAGCTTCCATCCGGGCCTTTTTATCGTCTTAGTTCAGCTTTGAGCTTACGCGCAAATTACAGCTGTGGACCTGCTACTACAAGTGCCTTACCTGCATCGTTGGTCTCGTACTTCTTGAAGTTCTTGATGAATCTTCCAGCGAGATCCTTTGCTTTCTCTTCCCACTCGGAAGCGTTAGCATAGGTATCACGAGGATCGAGGATTCCGGTATTTACGCCGGGAAGCTCTGTGGGAACTTCGAAATCGAAGTAAGGAATCTTCTTTGTGGGAGCCTTAAGGATGTCGCCGTTAAGGATCGCATCGATGATACCTCTTGTATCGGGGATGGAGATTCTCTTTCCGGTTCCGTTCCAGCCTGT
>JAFRWN010000077.1 GCA_017437965.1 Lachnospiraceae bacterium | reverse complement strand
TCTTTTGTCCCACCATCAGGGTGGGACAAAAGAACCGTCCCCGCGTCCCATCGTCCTATTTAGAATTATTTTTGGAATTTAAATTCCTTAAAGTCAAAATCACTTCCGGGAAGGAAAATGAAATTGATCTTTCCTTCTCCGCTAAATCCTGAGACAGGGAAGGTAAGGGTCTGGAAGTCTGCGCTTTCGGGGAACTCAACTATCTGCTTTACAACCTCATCACCTTTAAAGAAGCGAATATGCACAGGATTCGTGCCTTTGTTTGCGCGTCCTGTGATGGTAACTTTGTTTACACCGTCAGTAAAATTCATGCCGGTAAATTCAATATCCACATTATTGCCGATGGAGTATATTCCGTCGGCTTTTTCTTCATAGAAATCACCGGTGATCATGTTGTGCTCAAGTGCATTAACAGTACTGTAGGCTTTCTCAAACCTGGTCATTCTGAAGCCACCGAGTACAAAACCGTTAACGAAACGGAAGGTAAGGCTTCTGACACCTCTCAAACGCTTGCTAAGCTTGAAAGTGTCCTCTTGGAGCACATTATAGTTGGTAGGCACGTCATAGGTTCCCTTGCAGAGAAGTTCGGACTTTTCAGGCTCACCGTCCCAGATTTCAATATCCTCCTGATTTCTGAAGGAGAAGAGTGAGAGATGAAGCACATCGGAACCATAGTCTCCGAAATTGACATTGTCAAAGCGTATAGTATTATTGTTTCCGAAGTTGACGCTTCCGCGGAAGGAAAGTGTGGATTCAACAGTACTTTCGGCAAACTGGCAGCCATATACGAAATCGTAGGGATCGAGAGTACCGCTGCCCATACCCTGTACCGAGAATTCAAGCTCGGAGATTATTTCGCTGTGGTCCTTTCCGTTATTTACGGAAGCCATCAGTCTGAATTCACCGTCACTTACCGCTGTCAGTTTTGCATAGCCACCGGAGCTTTCAATCTTGACCGCGCGGCTTTCAATTCCGTCCAAAGTCATGGCTTTGAAATGAATTTCATCATAGCTTGCATCCGCAGGCTCCCTTTTTGCCTTTATATACACAACCCTGTTATCCGGCCCGAGCTGTCTTGCAATTTTTGAAGGCTCTGCCTTCTCAAGTAAATCGATTAGTTCGGAAATGTCGTTACTGCCTGCATTTTCAAGCAGGGAAAGAGCTGATGCTGCACCTGCCTGGGTGCACATCATATTTAATTTCCTTACGGGTATCTCATTTATTACCAGACTATCCTTCTCATCTGAGAATGAGAGTTCGCAAACTTTATAATCACACGATACACCCTTACGTCCGGCGTACGGTACCGACTTGAAGCTTGTGAAAGCATCCGGAAGACCGGGTGAAGATACCTTTACATGAATCTCGCCGGGTTCTTTTGTGGATGCAATAACGGCAAGCAGTCTTCCCGAGAAAAGCTTACGGCAGTTGGTTTTATACTGGTCATAATCAGTCGAGTCACCGTTATCCATACCGATAAGCCTTGCGGGACCGGTTACGGTAACAGTCATGCGGTTTCTTGCATTTTCTACCTCAACACCGTTTTCGTCACGTACAGAAATTCTGAGGAACATCAGATCCTCGCCATCGGCATTTATCTGCTCAACTTCCTTTACAAGCCTTATTGATGCAGGGTTTCCGAAGCTTTCAACAGTATCTGTTGCAATGATATTTCCCTTTTCGTCATAGGCCTTGGCAAGAAGGGTACCCTTTACATAAGGCAGTTGGAAGTTCGCCGAGTAGTTAAGATCATTTTCATGATCCAGATGCTTTTCGCCGACAAGCTCATCGTTAAAATAAAGCTCGACTTTTGAACCATTTGAGTAAACATCGATATCTATAAGCTGGCCCTCGTTAAAATCCCAGTAAGGAGAAATGTGCACGAAAGGGTCGGTCTCGGGTTTTACCCAGCCAGCCTTGATTATATAGGCAGTATCCTTCCAGAAGCCTGCAGTATCAATATGTCCGAAGAAGGAATTCTTTGAAAAATAGGGTGTTGGCTCGCCGATATAGTCCCAGCCTGTCCAGATATACTGGCCAGCACAGAATTCTCTGTCTCTGTCATCCGTGATAAATTTATGCACACTCTTTGCACCCCAGTTTGTGGAGCAGTTGTCAAGGGATGAGCACTGCATATCATCATAGGTCAGCATGCGGTTGCTCTTCGGAAAGTGATAAATTCCGCGGCTCTGAACGGTTGATGCGGTCTCACTTCCGTAGATGCACCAGTGAGGGAATCTTATTCTGTGCTCATCATAGACCGATTCAAGATAGTTATAGCCTGAAAGCTCGAATACTTCCTGTACCTTCTGGGCATTTTCCCACGCAACATAGTTGGAAGCAATAGTGGTATAGGCATTGTGACGGTAATCGTTACGTCTTATGGCATCACGTAACCTTTTAGCGATTTCAACGGCACCGGGATTGTTTGTATCGGGAATTTCGTTTCCGCAGGACCACATAATTAAGCTTGGATGGTTGCGGTCGCGTCTTATCCAGCTTTCCACATCCCTTTCACACCATTCATGGAAGAAAACGCCGTAATCATTGGCGGTTTTAGGCATTTCCCACAT
>JAFRWN010000076.1 GCA_017437965.1 Lachnospiraceae bacterium | reverse complement strand
GACTTCCCTGAACTCGAAAAGGAATATGCCAAAGGCGCAAATATTATCCAGAGGGAAAAGGAACTGCGCATAAAGATTGCCGAAGACAATTACAGAAGGCAGGTTTCCGAAAAACAGATCAAGCAGAATTATGCTGATATTACCGAAAAGTTTGATTTTGGAAAACGTATCGACATGATAAAGAACGGCAAACAGCCCGGCTTTGTAGATCTTGATACAAACAGATACTATAATTTCAGAGGTAATAGTCACGAAATCATCAAAAAATACGGTTCTGTGGATGAAGCCGTACATACGATAGCATGTTTTGAGAACGGTATTCTTTATGCCGGCCGTAAGGTTGAGGAGGAGTACGAGGAGAGAAAGAGGGAAATTGAAACTGAGTATAAGAAAAACTTGGAAGAAAAGAATAAAATCATGAAACATGTAGATCCGGAGATGATTAATGATCCCGACTTTCTGAGCATTGTTCCGGAAAACTACAGAAATCCCGAGGCAGACAGGAACAATCAGCTTAAAGAGCTTGACGAGTGGAAGAGGAAAAAGGCTGAAGAAAAAGGCATTGATGCCGAAAGCATTAAAAAGGATATGCTTCTTCTCGGAATGGAACCTGAAAAGCCGAAGAAAGAAATCAAGGAACCGGAAAAGAAACCCGAAAAGGAAAAAACGGTGAAAAAAGAGGATGACCCTGGTAAAATAAACATTATTGAGGAACCTGAAAAAGAAAAGGATATTAAGGAAAAAATTAATGTCATCAATGATCCGACCGGTGAACTTGTCATCAAGATGAAGGATGCCCACAGCCATGCCATGATGTATGATATAACAAGCTTTACGGAGGGCAGGAGGGAACTCACAAAGGAGGAGAACGAAAAGAAGGCCGCATACGAAAAGGAAAGAGAGAATTGCAGAAAAGAGCTTAAGAACTTAGGATATTCCAACAAGGATATCAGCGAGCTGGTAGCCGGTGACGCAAGCCGTGCGGAAAGATACTATCTGCAGCTCTGCGACAAGGATTTCGGAAACAGAACGGTCAATGTAAGCAAAGAAATCAGAAAAACTGTTAAGGAAACTGCGGTGTTAAACAGAATTGCCGGAAAGGATAATCCTGTGATAATAGAAAAGAAGGAAATGGGTCCGATGTGCATGCAGATCGACAAGGTTCTTTCGATGAAAAAACGGGCAAAGGCAGATAAGGACGCAGCAGAAATGCTTGGTGAACTTTACAGCGATTCTACCGGAAACAAGATCGACGTAAAGAAATTCAAGGGTGATTCCTTTACTGCAGAGAGTATCAGGTTCCAGGATGAGACGGAAAGAAAGGCACTTGCGACCCAGAAGAAGACCGGGCCCGATGCCGACAAGCTCTTCCTTGAGCTTTCCTATAAGGCGTTGTACAACAGGATTGTTACCGAGAGGGCAAAAATCAACAAGTTAAGACCGGATGTTACGGGAGACAGTCTTTACAGGTATGAGTACCAGAAGGAAAAGATTCAGGGACAGTTCGTTGAAAACCTTTCATCGTGCAAGGAATACAAGGAAACCTTTGATGCCGAGATACTTAAGACAAAGCCTGTAAAGGAGGAAGATATCGTAAAGATCAGTGATAAGGCCCTTTCACATGCCCTTGCCGTAACAAAGAACGATCCCAAGACCGTTGAGTTTGCAAAGCAGATGGCATTTGATAAGGAAATGATCAAAAATCCTACTGCAATCGATAAGAAACAGGTAATCAAAAAGTAATCAGAACGGTCTGTGCCGTAAAATTTCGGAGACGGAGGCTTAATAAGCCTTCGTCTCCAATTTTTTTATTTTTCCTGTGGAAATTTTTTCTGATTTGTGTTATTATACTATTCGGTGCATTTTGTCATCAGGCAGCCTTATGGCAGGATAAGAGGTGCGAAACCAATGAAAAAGCGTAAAAATGAGCAGATCAGTATTCTTTTTCTCATCCTGCAGATAGGCATCATGATGATGGCCGCTGTGGCGGTAGGCACACTTACCGGCTACTTCCTCGGAAAATGGCTCGGAATAAACTGGCTGATACTGGCAGGAATCATTCTCGGAATAGCCGCAGGCTACAGAAATGTCTACCTGACAGTAAAAAAGTACACGGCTGACCCGAAGCCGGAACAGATTGTGCTTCCATCTGAGGAGGAACTAAAGAGGCAGAAGGCCGAAGAGGAATTTCGGAAGTGGAAGCAGGAGAAGTTAAAAGAAAAGAAGGAAGATGAAGAAAAAGCCTGAAACAAGCTATGAAGAAAAGCTTGCAAAATACCGGAGCATGCGGGCGAAGGGCATAATCGCCGAGATGACCGGTCTTCATGAGCCGGAGCGTGATGCGGATGACGAAGACTATCCCGAGGATGAGGTCCATCTTATCGAGCCCGGACGCGAAGAAGCAGAAGAGGGAGTGCGGGAGGCCGCAAGAATCCTTAGGTCGATGTATATGGCTTTTTTCCTGATAAGCGCTGTGTTTCTTCTTATCGGACTTCTTATATTTAAAGACAGATTAAAATATGCCGCCGGAATACTCACGGGAGTTGTTACCGGTTGCTACTATATAAAAAGCCTGAACCTTAGTGTCAGGGAAGTTCTTAATTTTGACGAAAAAACCGCCGAGAAGGCAATGAAGAAGGATGCAAGAATAAGGCTTATTGTTGTCGGAGCCGGCGGAGCCGCAGTATGCTTTTTCGTTGGCGATTCTGCGGTGTACGGGGTGCTTTTTGAGATATTTGCGATCAAATTCTGCGCCTATCTCGCACCCGTATTAATGAAGTTTTCAGGAGGTAAAAAGTAATGTTTACGGAAGGTGCGCTCGCGCCATTCTTAGCCTCATCCGATGTCAACATCGGTGTTGACGGATTCTTAAAATATAAGCTGTTCGGCCATACTTTCTGGCTGACCACGACCCATGTAAGTCTTGTGGTGATCCTGCTTTTCTTCACCGTATTTGCAATAATCGCAAACAGGGCGATAAAGAAGACCGACCCTTACGAAAAGCCTTCGATGTTTGTAAACATCCTTGAGCTTGCGGTCGAAAAGATCGACGACATGGTACTTTCGGGCATGGGCCCCAAGGGTGTCGGTTTTTCAAACTATATCGGTGCGCTGTTTGCATTCATTCTTGTCTGCAACCTGTCGGGACTGATGGGACTCAGAGCCCCTACAGCCGACTATGGTACAACGCTTTCACTTGCACTGATCACCTTCTTTTTGATCCACATCACAGGCTTCAGATATCAGAAGATGGGACATATTACCGGACTTTTCAAGCCCTGGCCTCTTACTCCCGTCAATATCATAGGTGAGCTTGCAACCCCGCTTTCGATGTCGCTCCGTCTTTTCGGTAACATCTTAAGCGGTACGGTACTTATGGCACTTATCTACGGACTTCTTCCGAAGGTGCTTCTGTGGTTCTGGCCCGGCGCGCTCCATATATATTTCGATGTATTCTCGGGCTGCATCCAGACCTACGTTTTCTGTATGTTAACAATGGTGTTCATTTCGAACAACTTTGAAGAATAAAAATAATTATCCGGAGGGTAAATAAAATGAATGAAATTTTCAACGAAAACTTTGTAAAAGGCTGTTCTGCTATTGGTGCAGGTCTTGCTCTTATCGCAGGTCTTGGCCCCGGTATCGGCCAGGGTTATGCTGCCGGCAAGGGTACTGAAGCAGTTGGACGTAATCCCGGCGCACGTGGCCAGATCATGGGTACCATGCTTCTCGGTCAGGCAGTAGCAGAGACAACAGGTCTTTACTCCTTCGCTATCGCTATTATTCTTTGTTTCGCAAACCCCCTTGTAAAATAATTCCGGGGCAAGAAACAGGAGGACAGGATATTGAATAATTTATATACAATACAATCTATTGTCCTTGCGGCAGAAGATGAATCCATGAGCGGAAGAGTTTTCGGACTTGATGCGCAGCTTTTGGTCGATGTGCTGATCACAGCCTGCGCCATGCTCTTTCTGTTCTTCCTTCTTTCCTATTTAATATTCAACCCTGCCAGGGATCTGCTCAAGAAGAGACAGGAAAAGGTTGTCTCTGATCTTGCGGATGCGGCAAAGGAAAAGGAAGAAGCCGCTGCTTTCAAGGCTGAATACGAGACCAAGCTCGGCAATGCCCACAAGGATGCCGACTATATCATCGCTGAGGGCAGGATCAAGGCCATGCAGCAGCATGAGAAGATGGTTGCCGATGCAGAAGCCGAAGCAGCAAGGATAAAGAACAGAGCCGAAAAAGAAATCGAGCTTGAAAAAGAGAAGGCTAAAGACGATGTCCGCAGGGAAATTATCGATGTGGCATCTGTCATGGCAGGCCGCTTTGTTGCCGAATCCATGGATGAGGCAAAACAGGAGGCACTTGCCAAGGAAGTCATCGACGGAATGGGTGAATCGACATGGCAGTAGTAAATGAAAGATACGGAGAGGCTCTTCTTGAACTTGCCGAAAATGATGAGACCGTAAAGGAATATCTTGACGAGTCAAAGCTTTTACTCAGTCTTTTTGATGAAAACCCTGAGCTGCCCGCTTTGTTTGTCAATCCCAAGATCGGTCTTGAGGAAAAAGAGCAGATCGTAAAGAACTGCTTTGAGGGAAGGATATCCGGCAACATGGTCGGACTGATCATCATGCTCCTTCGTAACGGCAGGGCAGATAAGCTTCGCGGTGTTCTTGAATTCATTATTTCCGGCGCAAAGGAAAAGCTCGGTATTGCAATAGTCTATGTTGAAAGTGCGGCTCCGCTTACGGAGAATATTAAAAAAGCGCTTGAGGCAAAGATTATCGCGACTACGCATTATAAGTCGCTCGAGATGCATTATACAACCGATAAGTCCCTTATCGGAGGCATGAAGGTAAGGCTTGGCGACAGAATACTGGACAATACGATAGATACTAAATTAAAGCTCCTTAGAACAGAGCTTCGTGACAATAATAGAAAGGACAGGTAAACTGTTTTGAATCTGAAACCCGAAGAAATCAGTTCGGTTATCAAGGAACAGATCAGAAGATATTCTGACAAGCTTGTGGTAACCGATGTGGGAACCGTAATTCAGGTTGCCGACGGTATTGCCAGAGTCCACGGACTTGAAAAGGCAATGCAGGGTGAGCTGCTTGAATTCCCCGGGGAAGTATACGGCATGGTGCTGAACCTTGAGGCAGACAATGTCGGTGCCGTACTTCTCGGTGATGCCAGAAATATCAGCGAGGGTGATACCGTAAAGACTACCGGCAGGGTGGTTGAGGTTCCCGTCGGTGACGGAATGCTCGGCCGTGTAGTTAACGCGCTCGGCCAGCCCATAGACGGCAAAGGACCCATCGCAGCAGATAAATTCCGCCCGATAGAGAGAGTCGCAAGCGGTGTTATTTCCCGTAAATCGGTAAATACTCCTCTTCAGACAGGTATTAAGGCAATAGACTCAATGGTTCCGATCGGCCGCGGACAGCGTGAGCTTATCATCGGAGACCGTCAGACCGGAAAGACCGCTATTGCGATCGATACCATCATCAATCAGAAAAATGAAAATGTTAAATGTATATATGTAGCAATAGGCCAGAAGGCATCAACCGTTGCTTCGATCGTAAAGACCCTGAATGAGTATGGTGCAATGGACTATACAACCGTCGTTGCCGCTACCGCATCCGAGCTTGCACCCCTGCAGTACATCGCACCTTATTCAGGATGTGCGATCGGTGAAGAGTGGATGGAGAACGGTCAGGACGTGCTTGTAATCTATGATGATCTTTCAAAGCACGCAGTTGCATACCGTACACTGTCATTGCTTCTCAAGCGTCCTCCGGGCCGTGAAGCATATCCCGGTGATGTATTCTACCTGCACTCAAGACTTCTTGAGAGAGCTGCAAGACTCAATGATTCACTCGGCGGCGGTTCACTTACCGCACTTCCGATAATCGAGACCCAGGCTGGTGATGTTTCGGCATATATCCCGACAAACGTAATTTCAATTACCGACGGCCAGATCTATCTTGAGACAGAAATGTTCAACTCCGGCTTCCGTCCTGCAGTAAATGCAGGTCTTTCGGTATCCCGAGTTGGTGGTTCGGCCCAGATCAAGGCAATGAAGAAGATTGCAGGTCCCATCCGTATCGAGCTTGCACAGTACCGTGAGCTTGCTGCATTCTCACAGTTCGGTTCCGACCTTGATGAGAATACCAGAAACCAGCTTGCACAGGGTGAAAGAATCAGGGAAATCCTCAAGCAGCCTCAGTACAAGCCCATGCCGGTAGAACAGCAGGTTGTCATTATTTATGCTGCAACCAAGAAGTACCTGCTTGATATTCCGACATCCGATGTAACACGTTTCGAGAACGAGCTGATTGGATATATTTCCGGAAAGCATCCTGAAATATTTGAATCGATAAGAACCGAAAAGGTTATCAATGAAGAAACCGAAAAGACGCTGATTTCAGCTATTGAAAGTTTCAAGAAGGAATTTAACTGATGGCTTCAACAAGAGACATAAAACGACGTCGCGCCAGTATCATGAGCACGGGCCAGATCACAAAGGCCATGAAGCTGGTTTCTACCGTAAAGCTGCAGAAGGCAAAGCTTCGTGCAGAGGAGGCAAAACCTTACTTCTCAAACCTTTATGATACGATAACGGCCATGCTCTCGCGTTCCGACGCAGATGTCAAAAGAAAATATATGAACGGTAATCCGGACGGAAAGACAGCAGTTATACTGATTTCCTCAAACCGTGGTCTCGCCGGCGGCTACAACCAGAATGTTGCGAAGCTGATCACCGGCAGCAAGCTTAAGCCCGAGAATACATGGATATATTCCATCGGACGCAAGGCAGCCGAGCTTGTTGAGAAAAGAGGCTATACCGTCAAAGAGGATCTCTCGGAGATAATCAATGCGCCGCTTTATTCCGACGCATCACATCTCGCTGAGACTCTGATGAAGGGCTTTGAAAGCGGTGAGATAAAGGAAATATATGTCGCTTTTACGATTTTCAGGAATACCGTTTCCCATGTTCCGACCATGCTCCGTCTGATTCCGACGGATGAATTCGAGGATACCGAGATCGATAATCTCCTTATGAATTTTGAGCCGGGTCCCGAAGAAGCTCTTGCAGCCATTATGCCGAAATATGTCAGCGGCGAGATCTACGGCGCACTGATAGAATCGCTTGCAAGTGAAAACGGCGCAAGAATGCAGGCAATGGACAATGCGACCAACAACGCAGAGGAAATGATAGACAAGCTGACGCTGCAGTATAACCGTGCAAGACAGGGCGCGATCACCCAGGAACTCACGGAGATCATTGCGGGTGCGAATGCTATAAACTAACAGAGGAAAAAACACATGGAAAAAACAACAGGCAAGATTACACAGATAATCGGTGCGGTACTTGATATCAAGTTCCCTGAAGGCAGCCTTCCCGAGATCAACGATGCCGTAAAGATCAGACGTACAAACGGAGAAACCCTTACGGTTGAGGTTGCACAGCACCTTGGAGACGATACCGTACGCTGTATCGCCATGGGCCCTACCGACGGACTTATCCGCGGAATGGATGCAGTGGCAACAGGTGCTCCGATTTCTGTCCCCGTTGGTCTTAATACACTCGGAAGAATGTTCAACGTTCTCGGCGAGCCCATCGATGAGAAGGAGCCTCCGAAGGACTGCGAATATTATCCGATCCACAGAAAAGCTCCCACCTTTTCAGAGCAGTCTACCGAAACTGAGATACTTGAAACCGGTATCAAGGTCGTTGACCTTCTCTGCCCTTACCAGAAGGGTGGTAAGATCGGTCTGTTCGGCGGTGCCGGCGTAGGTAAGACGGTACTTATACAGGAGCTGATCACAAACATCGCTACCGAGCACGGTGGCTACTCCGTATTTACCGGTGTAGGCGAGAGAACACGTGAAGGTAACGATCTTTACTATGAAATGATAGAATCCGGAGTTATCGATAAGACCACCATGGTGTTCGGTCAGATGAACGAGCCGCCGGGGGCAAGAATGAGAGTAGGTCTTGCAGGACTTACAATGGCAGAGTACTTCCGTGACAAAGGCGGAAAGGACGTGCTTCTCTTCATCGATAACATATTCCGTTTTACTCAGGCAGGTTCCGAGGTTTCGGCTCTTCTCGGCCGTATGCCTTCTGCCGTAGGTTACCAGCCCACACTCCAGACAGAGATGGGTGCGCTTCAGGAGAGAATCACTTCAACAAAGAGCGGTTCTATCACTTCCGTTCAGGCCGTATATGTGCCTGCGGATGACCTTACGGACCCCGCACCTGCAACAACCTTCGCTCACCTTGACGCAACAACGGTTCTTTCACGTTCGATAGTTGAGCTTGGTATTTACCCTGCTGTTGATCCTCTTGAGTCAACCTCGAGAATCCTTGATCCGAGAGTTGTAGGCGAGGAGCACTACAAGGTAGCCAGAGGTGTTCAGGAGATACTCCAGCGCTATAAAGAACTTCAGGATATCATTGCAATTCTCGGTATGGACGAGCTTTCCGAAGAGGAAAAGATACTCGTTGCACGTGCAAGAAAGGTTCAGCGTTTCCTTTCACAGCCCTTCAACGTTGCAGAACAGTTCACCGGTCTTCCCGGAAAATATGTTCCTGTTTCAGAAACCATCCAGGGCTTCAAGGAAATACTTGAAGGAAAGCATGACGAGATTCCCGAGAGCATGTTCCTTAATGCCGGCGGCATAGAGGATGTAATCGCAAGATTTGAAGACAGCAAGGGCAAGAGCCGTATTTATGAATAGGTGATTTGATGCAGAATTTCAAGTTAAAAATCTATTCCCCGACCCGTATCTTTCTTGAAGAGGATGCGGAGATGGTTGAACTGACGACCACCGAAGGTGAAATCGGCGTCTATGCCGGTCATATATTCCTGACCGCGATCGTTGCACCCGGAATCCTCAAGATCCACCAGAACGGCAAGGTGCGCGAGGCAGCACTTCTTGACGGCTTCATCGAGATCGGTCCGGAAGAGGTGACCATCCTTTCCGAAGCATGTGAATGGCCAGAGGAAATCGATGTGAACCGTGCAAAAGAAGCAAGGATCAGGGCTGAAAGAAGACTTACCGGCGGTGAAGGCGGAAATGTCAATATGCAGCGTGCCGAGGCGGCCCTTAAGCGTTCGCTTATCAGACTGAATCTGGCACAGAAACGATAGGAGAAATATCATGGCAATACTTCTTGCAGGCGGTGCCGGTTATATTGGCAGTCATACCGCAGTTGAACTATTAAACGCAGGCTACGACGTTGTAATCTGCGATAACTATGACAATTCAAAGCCTGAGGTAATCAACAGGATCGAAGAAATCACCGGTAAGGAAGTCAAGGCCTATGAGATAAATGTTGCCGACAATGAGGCACTCTCAAAGGTTTTTTCCGAGCAGGATATTGATGCTGTAATTCACTTTGCAGGACTCAAGGCAGTAGGAGAGTCCGTTGCCAAGCCTGTGAAATACTATCGCAACAACATTGACACAACCTTAAGCCTCCTTGAAGTAATGAAGGTTTACGGTGTGAACAAGTTCATTTTCTCCTCATCGGCAACGGTCTACGGAGATCCTGAATATGTTCCCCTGACCGAAAATACAAAGAAGGGCTTCTGCACCAATCCTTATGGTTGGACCAAGTGGATGATGGAGCAGATACTTACCGATGCCGCTACGGCCGATAAGGATATGAGCGTTGTGCTTTTACGCTATTTCAACCCTGTAGGTGCCCATGAATCCGGCAGGATAGGAGAAGATCCCCAGGGAATTCCCAACAATCTTTTCCCTTATATCGCACAGGTTGCAGTCGGAAAGCGCGATCATCTGAATGTTTTCGGAAATGATTATCCGACCCATGACGGTACCGGAGTGCGCGACTATATCCATGTGGTAGATCTTGCAAAGGGTCATGTTGCAGCTTTAAGCTATGCTGACAACCACACGGGAACAGAAATTTTCAACCTTGGTACAGGCACGGGCTATTCTGTACTTGACATGGTAAATGCTTTTGAAAAGGCAAACAATATAAAGATACCTTATGTAATTGCGCCCAGACGTGCAGGAGACGTTGCCGAGTGCTATGCGGATCCGAAGAAGGCGCGTGAGGTGCTCGGATGGATCGCAGAAAAGAACCTTGAGGATATGTGCCGCGACACATGGAGATGGCAGTCGCAGAATCCGAATGGGTATGATGGCTGAAAGCCTTCTCCTTTAAGATGATCGAATGGCGTAGCCGTTCGATGCCACCCGGCGAGGGAGAAGGTGCCGAACGCAGTGAGGCGGATGAGGTGTTTTTATGTACGAAAAGATTGGTATCATCGGTGCCATGGAAGACGAAGTACGTGAGCTTTTTGCACTGATGGAAGATAAAAAAATAGAAGATGTCGGCCGCTGGAAAGTCTATGCCGGAAAACTTTCAGGCAAAGACTGTGTAATTGTCCGTTCAGGTATCGGCAAGGTAAACATGGCAGCCTGCACCCAGATGCTTGTTGATAAGTATGCTGTGGATTTTCTGATAAATACAGGCGTTGCCGGATCCCTTGATGCACAGATAAACATCGGCGACATCGTAATTTCCACGGATTGCCTGCAGCACGACATGGATGCGGTCGCATTCGGTTATGCTTTGGGAGTCATCCCGCAGATGGACTGTTCCGTTTTTGTCGCGGATGAAAAGATGGCAGAGCTTGCAGATAAGGTGTGCAGGGAAGTCAATCCCGAAATCGGCATATGGCACGGACGTGTGCTTTCAGGAGATGTATTTGTTGCAGACAAAGCACGTAAGGATCATCTGGTGAGCCGGTTCGACGGAAAATGTACCGAAATGGAAGGTGCCGCAATGGCTCAGGTTGCATACCTGAACAATATTCCTTTCCTTGTACTCCGTGCGATTTCGGATAAGGCGGACGGCTCAGCAAATATGGACTATTCACAGTTTGAAAAGCAGGCTATAGTACATAATGTCAGACTGCTTGATAAAATGGCAGACAAATTATAAGGAGGAAGAAGGATGACCTATAAAACACATGGAACCTGTTCGCAGGCTATCGATTTCGATATCGAAGAGCGTGACGGTGTTAAATATGTAAAGAATGTAAAGTTTATGGGCGGCTGCAACGGAAATACCAAAGGAGTTGCAAGTCTTGTTGAAGGAATGCCCGTTGATGAAGTAATAAAGAGACTTGAGGGAATAACCTGCGGTTTCAAACCGACATCATGTCCCGACCAGCTTGCAAAAGCACTTAAGGAAGCAAAATAGAACATATACCGGAGACGGTCTGACATCGGGGACGGGGGTTGGTGTGAAACATCAGCCCAGGTCCCCGGTTTTTTTTAGGAAAGTTAATGTTATGAAGATTTTTGAAACCCACACGCACTACGAGGACAGAGCCTTTGATGCGGACAGGGATGAGATGATAAAAAAAGGACGCGAGGCCGGAGTAGACTGTTTTGTAAATGTCGGTTCGGACCTTGAAACCAGCAGGAAAAGCATTGAGATAGCAAGAAAGTATGGTGTTTATGCCGCAGTCGGAGTCCATCCTGAAAATGCTTCGGATTTCGACGAAAATGTTCTTGCGGAAATTGAGAAACTTGCGAAAAATCCCGAAGTGATCGCAATAGGCGAGATCGGACTTGATTATCACTGGGAGGATGAGTGCCCGAGAGAGAAGCAGAAACCCGCATTTACCTCACAGTTGTCACTTGCAGCAAAGCTTGACAAAGCAATTATCATTCACTCGCGTGACGCTGCCGAGGATACCTTTGAAATACTGAAAAAATTTGCAAAGAAAATGTCGGAAGAGGGGAAAACTCTGAGACTTGTAATGCACTGCTATGGGTACAGTCCTGAGCTTGCAAAGGAATATGTAAAGCTTGGCGCATACATCGGTGTCGGAGGAGTGCTGACCTTCAAAAATGCAAAGAAGCTACGTGAAAGCGTGCTGGTGGTACCGCGTGACAGGGTGGTACTTGAAACTGACAGCCCGTATATGTCGCCCGAACCCGAAAGAGGAACGAGAAACGATCCTTCGAAGCTGCGCTATGTGGCTGAGAAACTCTCAGAGCTCTGGGATTGTACGGCAGAGGAAGCGGCTGAAATCTGCTATCAAAACTCATTGAGATTATTCGGCCTGTAAACTGGCAGGCATTTACATAAGGAAAGGCAGAAAACTTGGCAAATCTTGTAAAACCCGAAGAAACCATAAAAATCCTTAAAAAATATAATTTCAATTTCCAGAAAAAGTTCGGTCAGAATTTCCTTATCGATTCCCATGTGCTCGATAAAATCATTTCCGCGGCAGAGATCACAAAGGAAGATACGGTGCTCGAGATCGGTCCCGGAATCGGAACAATGACCCAGGCGCTCTGTGAGGCGGCTAAGCAAGTCATTGCGGTTGAAATTGATAAAAACCTGATACCTATACTTGAAAACGATACCCTTAAGGACTATGACAACGCTGTCGTTGTAAATAATGACATACTTGCAACCGATATTCCTGCGCTTCTTAAGGAAAACGGGACGGACAGTGCAAAGGTGGTCGCAAACCTCCCTTACTATATTACAACTCCGATAATCATGGGCCTGCTTGAAAAGCATGCACCGGTAAAAAGCATAACGGTAATGGTGCAGAAGGAAGTGGCGGTCAGGATGCAGGCGGCGCCCGGAAATAAGGATTATGGCGCATTGTCGCTTGCTGTACAGTACTACTGTGAACCTTACCTTGCGGCAAATGTGCCCCAGAACTGCTTTATCCCGAGACCGAATGTGGGTTCGGCCGTAATTGTTTTGAAACTTCATGATACCCCTCCCGTAAAGGTTTCCGACGAAAAGTTCATGTTTAAGCTTATAAGGGCCGCCTTCAACCAGAGAAGAAAAACCCTGGTAAATGCGCTGAGGAATTCTCCGGAATTATCACTTACGCGAGAGCAGATTGAAGAGGCATTGACAAAACTTAACATGGATATAAATATCAGAGGCGAGATGCTGGGACTTGAGGAGTTTGCAAGACTTAGTGAGGTGCTGAAATAGAAACAATAAATGACAAACTGAAAGAATCACGAGATTCGTTCATCAGGGCATATGTCGATTACTATGATGAGGATGAAAATGTTGTTGAGGTGAGATTTTTATCTGCAGAGGATAAAGCTCGGCCGGAAAACATTGAGGCTTATGGGACAGAAGATGCTGATTTTAATAAGACTCTTATAAATCTTGTAGAAACTCTTTCCCTTTACCGGCTTTCAGGTATTAGGCTGTTGTTTAACGATATCCATGACGCATTATATGTCAAAATTCTTACCGAAAACAACTTTTTTTACGAAATTACAGATTATATTTTTGAAATTGACGGAACTTATGATATAATGGGGCATGAGGGTGAGGATAGCAATTCTATAAATAGTTTATTTGAAACCCTTAAGAAAAACGAAGGCAAAACCCTGAAACACAAAAAAGACAAGGCAGAATGTCTGCTGAGCATGGAAAGATCCTGCATATTTGTAAGCAACGTCTATGTTCCGAAAAAATACAGAAGGCAGGGTATGGCAAGTGCCATGCTAAAGGAAATAATCCTTGCGGCAGCTAAGCTTGGAAAGAGTGTAAGGCTTCATACCGACAGCGAAAATGAGCCGGCTGTCGCACTGTACAGAAAGCTTGGCTTTAAAGAAATTTTTACAAGAGTAAGTTACTTGCAAAGAACTGATGATCCGGAAAAAACTGAATAAATATTTTTCTGGATAAATAATATAAATCAACACCCGGAGGAAATTTTGGAAAACAAAAAGAAAAAATTCTGGTTTCTGTTTGCGGCTCTCGGAATGATACCGGGAGCAATGCTATGGGTGATACTTTACCAGGTCGGCTTTGCCGGAGAATATGCAGGAATTTTCGTCGGTCTCGGCGGAGTGCTCGCCCTGCGTTATTCCGGGGCGGAGTTTACGATTCCGAAGCTTATTGCCGGAATTCCTGTGATTGCACTTTTTTCCGCTCTGTCAAACCATTTCGGTTACATGGTCGAACTCCACAACGAGTTTGCGGAGGGTTGGTACGGCAAGGCAGGCGCCACCTTTACTTTTAAGGATGCCTCGGATGTGATAATAAATGATTTTCTGAAAAATGATTCGGAAGGCATGAGAACCATATATCTTTCAGCGGCAGTTTCGGGCTTTCTGTTGGCACTGCTTTTTTGGGGGGCTTTCTGGTTTTACTACAGAAAGTCTGATGAAATAGATAAGGAAAATACAAGGAAGGAAAAGGAAAATGGGTAAAGTCAAAAATCTTTTCTACAACAAATCCACCAAGGACAAAATCGATTCCGCAATGGAAGAGCAGAATGCGGATGCAGTTGAGCGCGAGAAGAGACATAATGAATTCATGAAGCACATGGATGTTGCAATCTGGAGCTTTTTAGTGCTTGCCGCAGCAATAGCATTTTTCTTCCTTTTGCTGAAATTCTCGCTGATATGGGCGGCTGTAAAGGTTGTCCTTAAAATCCTTTCACCTGTATTTGTAGGCTTTGCACTGGCCTATGTGCTTAATCCTGCCGTTATGGCGCTTGAAAATCAGTACATGAAGATGCATGAAAAAAGCGTGGCAAAGAAGCAGAGCAAAAAGGAAAAGAAGGGCAAGGCAAAGGAAAAGGTTGTCAAAGAAGTACCCGAAGACGCAAATCCCGCGCTTGTCGAAGGACGTAAGGCTGCAAGAGCTTTTTCGGTATTTTTCGTGGTTGTTGTTACCATTGTGCTTCTCAGCCTTCTTCTTATCGCAGTTATACCTGCACTTATCAATTCCGTTTCGACCCTTACCGAAAGCATGCCGGAATACGCAGACCAGTTTACCGATACTGTCAATAAGTTTATCGATAAGCATGAGTTTATAAAGAAAAAGGTGCCGGATTTTGATTCTGCCGTTAAGACACTGAACCTTTACGGAAGACTTGAAGCGATACTCAATAAATTCGTTGCAAAAGCTGCCGACTGGGTGATTATTGCATTCAAGATAGTATATAACGTCCTTGTAGGACTTGTGGTTGCAATATATCTCCTCCTCGGAAAAGAAAGATTTATCGGCCAGATGAAAAAACTGACATATTCCGTAATGAAGCCCATACACGCAAAGAATTTCATCCAGAATATGCACAGCACAAACATTATTTTCAAGAGCTCGATACTCGGAAAAATAATTGATTCGATCATTATCGGCCTGTTGTGTTACGTTGCTATGGCAGTGTGCGGACTCTGCGGCATGGGAGGAATTGCGGATAACAAGACACTCATCAGTATCGTTATCGGCGTGACCAACGTAATCCCCTTCTTCGGACCCTTTGTCGGCGGTATACCGAGTGTTTTCCTGATTTTCTGCATCAAGCCCTTTGAAGGTCTTGTAATGGCAATTATCATCGTAATACTTCAGCAGTTCGACAGTAACTACCTTACTCCCGCAATCGTAGGAAAGAGTGTAGGTCTTTCGCCTTTCTATGTACTCGTTGCAATCCTTCTCGGAGGCGGTCTCTTCGGAGTTATCGGAATGCTCCTTGCAGTACCTGTGGGTGCAGTTATCTACGGTTATATCAAGTCTTCTATTGAGAACAAGCTTGAAGAGAAGAAGCTTCCTACAAAGACCAATGATTATGTCATGAAGCCCGGTGCCAGAATACTATGGGATATGGGCGAGCGTGACCCTGATGATCCGGATCACCAGGAGACATACTAAGTAAAAGCATAAAAATGCAAGGGAATTACGATGGTATATAGAATAAAAAAATATTTTGCGTTTATAATCGGGGTAATAATCGTTTGTGAATCAATGATTAATGAAACATTTGCTATCGATATTGAACTTCCGGATGATTCGGTTTATGCATCTGAAGAAGAACAGGATAAATTGTTTCAATTGATAATTCACAATAGTGCAGACAATGTAAAATATACTGATAACGGAGAAATAAAACACGAAATAAACGATGATGGATGGATTGAAAAAATTGTCAAAGAAAGTATAATGCCGGTGTATACTTTCGATGTTTTTGAATATGCACGAAGTGGAGATATTATTATAGAACGTAAAAACGGATGGTACTGTATTACCAGAGAGTTTGAGGACGGAACCTATATTGGTGATTCTTTATTTGAAATAGTTGATAACGTTTGTTATATGCATGGGGGAACAATATCAAAAGATTATTATTTGAGAAAAGTAGATGATGATTCAACTATGATGGGTAATTTTTTTGACTGCTATAATTATGATCTTAATAAAGAATGGCTTATTAATGTGCTGAAGGAAAAAAATATGGGGGAGTTTGACGATGAAAATGTCAGATTTGTAGTTGAAAAGCAGAGGAAAGCTTTTTATTACATTGTTAATACTGAAAAAGGTGGAGTTATAGCTAATGCAAGATGGACAGATCGTAATAATAATGTACTGGGAAAGGTGTATTATATTGAGGATTTTAGAGAAGTTGCTAAAAAAATAATGGAGAATAATCCACGCGCATTGAAGAAAGAGGAGGATGAAAGAAAAAAAACTGATAAAAACAAAAAGGAAAAACAAATAATATATTGTGTAGTGGCAGGGCTGTTTTTTATAGCGGTAATATTTGTGCTTTTTCTACGAATGAGGTTAAAACAAAAGAAAAACTATTAAAGATTATGAAAGTTTATTTCTTTCCTCTTTCAGCCTTTTCCTCAGTCCTTTGAAAAAGTCCTTAAGCATTTCCGAGCATTCATCGAGCAGTATCCCGCGTTCGCATTCTACCTTATGGTTAAACTGCTCGACATTGAAAAGATTGAGTATCGATCCGGCGCAGCCGGCCTTCGGGTTGTCTGCGCCGATATATACCTTGTCTATCCTTGCCTGCACCAGGGCACCCGCGCACATCTGGCAGGGCTCCAGGGTCACATACATTTTGCATCCCTCAAGTCTCCAGTCGCCTGTAACTTTGCAGGCTTTTTTTATTGCAGTGATCTCTGCATGGGAGAGGGTGGAATGGTCGGTAAGACGCCGGTTGTAGCCCCTTGCAATGATTTTGTCATCCTTTACTATCACGCAGCCGATAGGGACTTCTCCAAGGCTCAGTCCCTTCTTCGCCTGCCTGATGGCCTCTTTCATATATTTTTCATCCTGAGTTAAAACGCTCATGTCTTGTCAATACCCTTTTTCATATTTTTTTCATTTTTCTCTATTATAGCACTAAAACCCGATTTTGCAATTTATTTTGTCATTTTTACGTGATTTTTTAAAAATTTTTCTTGAAATATTGACAAGGGTAGGGTAAAATCATACTTAAAGAAAAAATATATGAGGAGAACGGAAAATGATTGAAACATGTCTTGAAGGATTTAAAAAGATTTTCGGTGACGGGGGCGAGATCAGGAGCTTTTTTGCACCCGGCCGTGTGAATCTGATAGGAGAGCATACCGACTACAATGGCGGTCATGTTTTTCCCTGTGCACTGACGATAGGAACCTATGCCTGCGTAAGGAAAAGGGATGACAGGCGTCTTAATTTCTACTCGCTTAATTTTGAGGACCTTGGTGTTATCAGTCTTTCACTTGATGATATCAGCTACAAAAAGGAACATAACTGGGTAAACTATCCCATGGGCATAGTTGCAACCCTTAAGGAAGACGGAATGGAAATAAATCAGGGCTTTGATATCGTTTACTACGGTACGATTCCCAATTCTTCGGGTCTTTCTTCCTCTGCATCTATTGAGGTCCTTACCTGCTATGTGATTAAATCACTTTATGGTTTTGAAATTGACAATATAAACAATGCACTGATAGGTCAGAGGGCTGAAAACAACTATATAGGTGTAAACTGCGGAATAATGGATCAGTTTGCGATTGCAATGGGCAAAAAGGATCATGCTATCTTCCTTGATACCGCAACCCTCAACTATGAATATGCTCCTATCGATCTTGCAGGAGCAAAGATAGTGATAATGAACACCAACAAGAAGCGTGGCCTCGGTGATTCAAAATATAACGAGCGCCGTGCTGAGTGCGAGGAAGCACTTGCCGAGCTTAAGACCAAGGTCGATATAGCGAGCCTCGGCCAGTTGACAGAAGAAGAATTTGAGGTAGAAAAGCATCTGATCGGCTCATATGTAAGGCAGAAGAGAGCAAAGCACGCGGTCTATGAAAACCAGCGTACGATTAAGGCTGTTAAAGCACTTAAGGACGGAGACCTTGCCCTTTTCGGAAAACTGATGATAGCTTCCCATGATTCACTCCGTGATGACTATGAAGTAACGGGCATTGAGCTTGACACCCTTGTTTCCGAAGGACTGAAGCAGGAAGGTGTTATCGGTGCAAGAATGACAGGCGCTGGCTTCGGCGGATGTGCAGTTGCGATAGTAAAGGAAGAAAATGTTGATGATTTTATAAAAAATGTCGGTGCGGCATATGAAAAAGAGATCGGTTACGCGGCTGATTTCTATGTGGTCGAGATAGGGGACGGACCAAGAGAACTATAAATACTTCGGAGAAAACAGATGGTTGATCTTTCAAATGACAGTAAAAAGCAGATTCTGGCAGTGTTTTCCAAGAATCTTACGTCCTACCGTAAAGCAATGAAGCTTTCGCAGGACGAGTTTGGAAATGTTATCGGAATCACAAGGCAGACGGTAAGCTCCATCGAAAGAGGTGCCTATTCGCTTACATGGCCCATCTTTCTTTCCAGTCTTTTCATTTTTTCGAAAAATGTAAAGGCAAGGCAGATGATACTCAATTCATTTGCGGGAGATGACGGCATACTTGAGTATTTCGATGAAATGATGCCTACGGGTGCTGCACCCAAGCGTCATGACTTTTCGGAAAGAGGCAGGGAGCTTGATTTTGCATCATGCGTAATAGTTGACAACGCCGAGTTTACGGTAACCGAAAGCGACGCGGTTTTCAGGGAACTGACGGGTGCAAAGGAAGGCGACGAGGGGTCGTTTCTTTCCTATGTAAGCTGGAATGACAATGCAATGGTGAAGTCCGTACTGAACGAAAAGCTCAGGAAGCAGAACTATGTCTGCACGGAATTCAGGCTTAAAAATACAAATGATGATGAGATAACCGTAAACTGCCTTATCCACCGCCAGAAAAAGCTGATGAAGGACGGCCTTTTTGACGTTATCATCATGCCCTTAACAGGCGAAGCACTCCAGAATCATTCGGTGTCCGGCATGATCGACGTGATTCCTGTCGGAACGATAGTCTATGAATGCAAGGGCGAGGGAGAGCAGACAAGTACCGAGCTTTACTATACCAACAAGGCCTTCTATGAAATCGTAGGCCATACAAAGGAGCAGTTTGCTTCGATACATAACAATATTTTCAGAAATCTTGTTGCTTCGGACGATGTGAGACGTGTAAACCGCATATTCTCAATGCACAACGAGAGCCAGAACCTGCAGATGGATGTCAGGATAAATACCTTTGAGGGCGATGCCAGATGGGTGCACATCAGCTCCAAGGTAATAAAGAACAGCGGAAACGAAAATGCGATCGTGATGGTGCTCACAAACATCACCAACAGGATAAATTCCGAGCTCAACATGAAGTACCAGCTTGACCGCTACCGCCAGCTTGACGAGGTATCCGACGACCTTCAGTTCAACTACGAGGTTACCGAGGATAAATTCAGCGTGCCGGTAAGATTCGGCAAGTTTGTAAATTCCGACAACGTGATCAAGCACTTCATCGCAGAGCAGAAGAGCCGTGACTATGTGCATCCGGATGACATGGAAATATACCGTAACCAGTGGAGTCAGGCACTTGCGGTCGGTGGAAAGAGCACTGCGGAGTACCGCATCAGGCTTGACGGCAAGGACTATAACTGGTGCAGGGTAATACTTAACTGTATAGCCTCGGAAGAAGGCGAGATCAGTTATGTAAACGGACGAATACTGATAATTGACGAAGAAAAGAGAATACAGAAAGAACATAAGGATGATCGTATGCTCATAAACCGTCTGTCATCAACCGACAGACTGACAAGGCTTTATAACAGGACGGCATTCCGCGGCAGGGCTCAGGAGGTACTTAAGAGCCATGATCCCGATCTCGGTCCCATCCATGCAATAGCCTATATGGACATCGATAACTTCTCCTTTATCAACGAGAAATATGGATACCCTGCGGGAGACAAGCTCCTGCGCGATTTTGCCCAGATTTTCCTCAGAAAGGGCAAAAGATGCTTCGGCTGCAGACCTCATTCCGACTTTTTCATTGTTTATGTCAATGCGGATGACAAGAGGGATGTGCTGACAAAAATCAATAACTGGTCAAAGATTTTCATCGAGCACCAGACCAAGACCTATCCCGGTATCGATATCAGGATAAGTGCGGGCGTATATTATATTCCTTCACCGAACATTGATATCAACCAGGCTATTTCGAATGCAAATGTGGCAAGAAAGCAGATCAAGGAAAGCAAGCTGAAGAATATCTGCATCTATACCGAGTCGCTGAAGCTGAGGCGTGCCTATGAGCAGTCGATTGTTGGTGGCATCGATGATGCGATCAAGGACGGAAAAATCGATATTTTCTTCCAGCCCAAGTATATGCTTGATACCAAGGAAATCATCGGGGTGGAGGCACTGGCCCGCTGGAGAGAGGATGACGGAAGCTATAAGAAGGCTGAGGACTTCATTCCGGTTCTGGAATCCTCGGGCAAGATCATGGATCTGGATTTCCATGTCTATACGAAGGTGCTGCAGACCTTAAAGAAGTGGAAGAGGCTCGGCAAGAAGATCGTGCCGATTTCTGTCAACTTCTCCGAACGCCACAATTCATACCAGAATTTTGACGAGTCGGTCTACCGCCTCGCAGAGCAGTATGAGGTTGCGCCCGAAAACATTGAGATTGAGGTAAGGGAAAAGATACTTGCTTCGAATGTTGACAACATAATAGAAAAGGTAAGCAATCTGAAAAAACGCGGTTTTGCCATAACTCTTGACGGCTTTGGCTACGGCGGATCATCATTAGGCTTTCTTCTTTCCGCACCCGTCAACAAGATAAAGATAGACAGGGCAATATGGAAGAATATCAGCATTGCTGACCGTGAGAGAAAGTTTGTAAAGGCGCTCGCATCGATGGCAGCGGCTGTAAACTTAGATGTCGTTTTCGAAGGTGTTGAGAATGCAACCCAGGAAAGCTTCCTTAAGGAAGCAGGCTTCATGAAGGCCCAGGGCTACTATTTCGCGGAGCCTATGAGAATTGAAGAGTTTGAAAGTAAATATCTGTAAATGAAAAACCCGTTCCTGAGTCTTTCAGGGACGGGTTTTTAAATCTCCAGCACATAACTGTAATATGCATTTATCACTGTGGTTTCGCCGTGCTCGGTAAGCCTTGGCATTTTGTGGCCGTAGTTTAGGTGCACATGGCCATGGGCAAAATATCTGGGATTACAGGTCTCAATCAGTTCGTTGAAGCATTCGAAACCCATGTGCGGAATGTCCTCGGCATCGTTAAGGTGCCTTGCGGGCGCATGGGTAAGCAGCAGGTCAAAACCGTTGTTTTTCTTTATGGGCCTGCGGAGCTTCTTTATTCTTTTTTTCATTTCATCTTCGCTGTACTGGTTTTCGCCGAGCTTGTAACGTCTTGAACCGCCGAGTCCGAGTATCCTCAGACCGTTAAAATTCACGATCTGGTCTTCAACACATACGCAACCCTCGGGCGGAGTTTCCGCATAGCAGTCATCATGGTTTCCATGCACATAGAAGAGCGGACAGCGCGCAAAGGTCACCAGAAAGGACAGATACTGAGGGGGAAGATCCCCGCAGGACAGTATCAGGTCAAATTCTTTTAGACAGCCGTCTGTGTAGAAGTCCCAGTATTTCTTTTCGGGCTCGTCGGCCACAATCAGTATTTTCACTCCATAAACCCCTTGTTAATTCTTATCTGAAAGTACACCCTGTACCTTTGTGAGCGAGACGGAATCCTCCTTCACATCATCAACTCCCGGAATAAATCCGTGTATGCCTTCAACCAGCTTGTCCATGTTGATGAGGTCAAGCATGTTGAAGTTTTCCATGTTCTTTTCTTCTCCGTCCTGGAATTTCAGGGTTCCGGAGATAGGGAAGAAGTTGCCCTTTATTATCTGCGTTTTCATAAACTGTACGAGCTTAAGCGTTAACGGCGGAACATTTGCCGAGAAAACGAGATCGACCGAACCGCTCGAAAGACCCCACCAGTAGCTGAGGCTCTGTACTCCGACGGCGGCTTCTTCAATCTGCCATGAGCCTCTCTGCACGCTCTTTATAATTGATTCATAGAGCTTGCCCCAGTCCCAGATCGGAGCCGCAAGATGTATGGGCTCGTCTTTACTGATGTAAAGACCAAATTTCTTGGTCAGATGCTTGGGAGAGGACCAGTCAATGTTGCTGACTATGTCGCAACCGGCCTCCCATATGTCCTTTTCCGGATCGGAATTCTTTACTGAAGTCCAGGAAAGGAAGATTTCTGCCTGGGGATTTACTGTCCTTGCACCGAGCGCAAAAGCGTTTATCGAAGCGACGGTACCGTAGACGGGGTAGTCCGCAACATATGAAATATGGTTATTCCTCGTCATCGCACCCGCAATGATACCGAGCAGATATTTTGATTCATAGGTTCTGAGATAATAGGTTCTCAGGTGCTTTGTTGAATTGTTCAGCGAGCAGTTAAGTATCTTTACCTCAGGGTGCAGAAGAGCAGCCTTCGCACAGGCAGCATTATGCTGCGGTGAGGTTGAAAAAATGATATCGTAGCCTGCATTACAGAGTTCCTCTAGCTTGTCATCGGCCTCCTCTATCGAAACATTGAAAAATGATTCTGTTGTGATCTTGTCAAGGAAAACATCCTGTTCGATATAGTGGCGTCCGAGCTCATGGGCATAGACCCACGCGGATTTTTCGGTGTCGCCTATGTGCATGAAAGCGATGCGGAGCTTTCCCTTGCCGCGAAGCATCTGAACAATGGCAAGAGGCTTGGACTTATTGGGCTTTTCCGAAATTGCTATCGGGTTTTCCTGCTTGTTAAGCTTGAATTCATTCCATAACCTCGGAAGATCAGCGCGGATTTCTGCCGGAGTCTTGTCCTTCACATCCTCATAGCTCATAAGGTTTACATAGACTAAAAGGGCGTCACTTACTGAAAGCTTGAGTTCCTGCTCGCCGTCCTTTGCCTTATATTCCTTCTCAAAGCGTGAGTAGAGGGAGCGCACGTTCATCTTTGTGTCATCGTCCCATTCGCTCACTCCGGGCGCAACAAGCTCGGCAAACTTCGCAAAGCTGCCGGACTTTGAAAAATGTATGATATTAAGTTCGCTTTTTTTGTAAAAATCAAGATATTCGTAGTAGAGCTGGACCTCGGGATCATCGGTACGCTCGGGGATCAGCCTTGTGACTGTGCCCTCGATGTAGAGCATGTCCATGAAACGTGAGACGGAAACACGCTTGTTTCCCTCACGGACATAGTATTTTCCCATGAATTCGGTCGCAATGATACCCTCGCGCATGCCCTCCTCTTCAAGACTGTCGTAAAGAGTTGCCCACTTGGACGCAAACTCAGTATTTGCTTCAAGAAGCGGGAGAAAACCATGCGTAAAAGCATTCGAACGCGAAGCGTTTTCGGTTCCGACTATAAGCTCGGCGGGGATGGAGATCAGACCGAGATTGTTGCGGCCCACTATCCTCACATTTTCCGTCAGCTCCTCCAAAACCGGCAGATAAGGGTCCTTTCCTGCCGCTTTCAGTGCGGAATATACTTTTTCGCCTTTTTTAAGGGCAGCTTTATATTCCTCAATTCCCATATTTTACCTCTTTTATTTCTTTATTTCACTTTCACATATATCTTTTCATAAAATCCGGATAAAGTCAAGATTACATATGTTAAAATAATAACCAAAATGTTATTATTTTTTCGTCATATTGCCAAAAGTCAGCCGGTTGGTGTTTTGTATTGACATAATCTGAGGTCGTAGTTATAATGTAGGAGGTGCAGGAGCGCACCAAGTGCGCACCAAAAAACGCTCAAAATACAAATAATACACCCAATAATGACGTGTAATTTTACATTTTGACTGTTTGCCCTAAAAACCTCCGAAAACAGTACTTGAATATGAGAGAAAAGAGTGCTATTATCTAATTGTAAATGAAAAGCAGATAATTTCATCATTTTCTATTTTCTCATATTTCTAGTTCTGATAAAGGAGGACCCCTAGGTCCTCTTTTATTTTGTATAAGAGAATAAGATTAACCACCCTCGGAACTTTGGATTTAAGGCTTGTATGCGGGCGTGAAAGCTCGCTTTCAAAGCACGCATACAAGTCTTAAAGACAAACGAGGAGGGGGCAAGCGCCCCCCTCCGTCAAGCCGGTGGAACGCACGTTCCACCGGCTTGGGTTCCGAGGAAAAACCTTGGACCCAAGTGAAAACGCATGTTTTCAAGGCTTGGGTTCCGAGCTAACCCGAGGCCCCCATGAACCTAACCCGCCAAAAAACCTACATCTTCCTCAAAATGCTCCTCGCCGTCCTTCTCTTTGCCGTCGGCTTTGTTTTTATTGGCATTCTGGGCGTGGAACTGATGGATGTCCCTAAAAAATATATCCCTGAACTCGACAAGACCATATATATCGCAAACAACAAATTCCAGCCCGCAGTACTGATTACAGTGCTCGGATGCATCTTGCTTACCGTCTCAAACATTCTCTTTTTTGACGTGATCAAAACCCTCAGGCACTCAAGATATGAAACATTTTCAAGACTTTCATGGTGCCGCCTGCCGTTTCTGGCGGTTTTTGCCCTTAACCTGAGCTTCTTTACCTCGTCCTATTTTCAGGATATGTCAAGGCTCAAGCTTGAAAAAGACGGCAGGGATGAATATCTTTTAAGCTATTCAAAGTTCAACTACATAGTTACCCAGGCATTTTTTGTGATCATTCTGATAATAATAATCATCAACACCGGCGAAAAAATGATCACATGGTTCGGAAGCCTCGTTTCCGTGCTTGCGATCATCCAGGCAGCCATGGGAATACTGATAAGAACCCTTACGGTTAAATGGCTCTGGGCACTCTACGGAGAAGCAATGCTTGTGATGCTTCTTATTATACTGATAGCATCTGCCGGATCACACAGAGGATATGCTCCAGTAGCGGAAGGAGAAAAGGTAAGCGAAACAATTGCTTTCTTTGTGTCTCCCCATGGTTTCGGACATGTTTTCAGAACCGTGCCCGTGATCGAAGCCCTGCTTAAAAACAGCGACAGTAAAGTCCTTCTTGTTACCGAAACCGAGCATGCAGCCCGCGCAAAGCTCTATCTGTCGGAGAACTCGGGCCTGTCGGAAGAAGAACTTGGTTCGCGCTTTTTTACCGAAGTGATGAAAACGGACTATGGCATCGCAGTGAAGCCCGGAAACCTCAAAATTGACGTTGAAACAGTGAGAGCCGGGGTGGAAGAGTTCGTCACACGTTTTGATGAATATGCCAAGGACGGCGTAAGACTGATAGAAAAATACGGTGTAAGCATTGTCGTTTCGGATATCTGTCCATGGGCGCTGATGTCTGCTGATGCCTGCGGAATCCCGTCATTTCTGATGGCCAGCTTTACATGGATAGAAATATATGAAGAATATTTTCCTGAGAGCCTGATCTCGCCCTTCAGAGCATGCTATCATCTGGCTGACAGGGTACTTTTGTATGAGCTTGCAAACAAAGTGACAAGGACACGCTTTGCGGACGGAATACAGGTGGGCTATACGGCAAGAAGAATAAATAAGGAAAAGGCGGAAGAAATCAGAAAATCTCTTTCCGGCCGCGGAGACATTGTATTTGTGAGTGTCGGACTTTCGAACAGCGGAATAGACGAGGATATTTATGTGGGAAATATCCCCTGCATGTTTATCGCAACGAAGGGTGTCAGGCTTAGCGGAGACAATGTGATCACGCTGCCTGATGACTGCAAAAACACCCAGGACTATGTCGCAGCCTCGGATTACTGTATCATCAAATCCGGGTGGACAACTGTGGCAGAATGCATGATCGCCGGAAAACCGATGGCGCTTATCGGAAGGGACGATGTGGCTGAGGACCGTATGACCATCGAAATGTTAACGGAGGGCGGTTTCGGTATAAAGATAGAACCCGAAGAAATCGGAAACATGACCGGTGTGATCTGGAAGATCAGAAACAGCGGGATAAGGAATTTTGAACATGAAAATGATGCTGAGAATATAGCAGAGAAGATACTGGGGTGGAGAGAGGAGATAGGAAGCAAATAAACCGGAAGAAAACAACCGAAAGCACTACGCCCAGAAAACGATGGGATGATGGGCAACATGGACAACCGGAAGCACTACGCCCAGAAAACGATTTTATCGTTTTCTGGGCTAGAGAGTGGGGGAGGGAAACCTCCCCCACTCTCTTTTGATCTTAAATAAAAAGCAGCCATTGAAAACGAGTTTTCATGGCTGCTTTCCATTTAATCTCAAAGTGCTTTCGGTTTACAAATTGTATCTAAATTGTTATTCGTTGTAAAATAAGGGGTTGCGAGGAAATTGTATAGAATATTATATACAATTATATGTTAAACGAAAAATATTTGAAAAATATTTGAAAAAAGTATTGACAAATAGAAGCGGACGTGATATAGTATAACCATCAACAGAACAACAGGACACAAACCTAAAGATGACGATGAAGTTCATCTTCAGATAAATTAAATCTTAAGGAAGGCGGTACGGTCCAATGAAAATGTAAATTGAACCTCAAACCCTAAATCTTACGAAAGGCGGTACGGTCCGATGAAAACTTAAACTTTAAGCTTCATCCACTAAACCAAAAAAGGAAGGTACGGTCCAATGAGAACTTGAACCAAAACTCAGATTTAAAAAACTTATGAAAGGCGGTACGGTCCCATGGGAACCTGACACTTTAACCTAAACTTGTTATTATTCATATAGATAAAAAAATCTGACGAAAGGCGGTATGGTCCAAAGGATACATAAGCTAAACTTCAAAACTATACTTGCGAAAGGTGGTACGGTCCAAAGTACTAGATAAGATTTAATTTGACACTATACTGATGAAAGGCGGTACGGTCCAAAGGAGATAACAACTGACGTGAAAGAATCCTGAGAATCGGAGTTGCTTCTTACTTAGCGGTGAGCATAAAAACAGATAGCCACCGAAGATAATTCCGATTTTGACGAAAAGAAAGCGACCGAGGATCGGGATTTGACTTACAACTTAATTAAGAGAATTAAGGCGCTGCATAGGTAGCGCCTTTTTTGAGCTTTCATTTCGAATACGCAATCCCAAGTATATCAAACTCCTTATCCTCGAATCCTTCCTTGGCTGTGATCGTGATTTCATGTTCCTTGGAAGAAACTGTTTCATAAACAATATTGTACATCGCATTGTTCCAGCCGGATGCATCCTGAGCGTAGATTGACTGAATAAGTTGCTGCCCACTGTAGATTATAGATTAGTTTGTTGAAGAAAAATGTTATTTCGGGAACAATATTGACTAAAAGACAAAAAACTATCTAATTGCTAACACCTGAATCACGCATAAATGACTAATGGACAATAAAATAAAATTATTATAAATGAAAAATGACGAATGTTCAAAATATCACTTGACAATTATTAGAAAAAGAGTACAATAAAACTTTGGAATGTAAAAACAAGACCTGAAGAAAGATGGGTTATTGTGGCGTGTGGAATATGCATGGATATTCAAGGCGGATCCACAGTAAACGGTGCAGATGTTCAAGTGTATCCGTATGAAGGTACTGCAGATCAAAAGTGGAAAATACAAAAAACCTGATTGCGATGGAGACCAGCTATGGATATTAAGAAAGAAAAAAAATTGATTATATTAAGACAAATTGGTGCCGCATTGTATGTCATATGGATGCTGTATTTTGCGATTGATCTCGAATATGGTATTCTAAGTCACTATTTTCCTCGAATATATAATGGCATTTTTAAGGGGATAATAATTTCAATTGTTGGATATGAGCTTTTGGTACGTGTTTTTATAAAAGATAAGAATAATAAAGAAAGGAAGAAGGTTGAAAATACTGCATTAATAACCATTATTATCAGCGTTTTGTTGTATGTTGTAATTATTTTTACAAGAATATTGTACACTCAAAATGTTATTGCTTTAGCTGGTTTATATATGTTCGCAATAATTGGAGCGATTTTTATTGCTCCGCTATGTATGATGATTTGGAATGAATCATGTAAACTGTCAAATAGTGACGTAATGGTTTCATATAAAATAACCGCTGCATTTCTTTTAGCGGGATTATTGATGTTGTTAATTGAATGTATAGCTATATCAAGCGCTATCTTTCTGCCAACAAGTGATTTTGTTATAACTAAAGAAGCGGTTTTAATATATAATATTATTTCTGCGTCTTTTTGTGTTCTTGCTATTCTGCTAAGAATATGTTTTAGAAAAAAATAATATTTACCGAGGTAGTGGCAGGCTTTTTCTCCCACTACCTTGGTAAAAAATTTGCGACATATCTTACTTCGAATACGCGATTCCGAGTATATCAAACTGCTTTTCTTCATAGCCTTCCTTGGCGCATATCTTGATTGTGTGTTCCTTGGATGTTACGGTTTCGTAAGCAACGTTGAACATGGCATTGTTCCAGCCGGATGCATCCTGAGCGTATATGGTCTGGACAAGCTCATCATCGACATATACATTTATTGCTCCGTATTTATCCGAGGATTTGGGTACCTGTCTGTAGACAATCATCAGAATTCTGCAGTCAGCAGTAAAAACAAGCGGATCGTTTTCTCCTGTTGCGGAATAATCATAGCTCATTCCATCCGGGAAAAAGTCAATGTTTCTCTTGCTGGATCTGAATGTGCCGTAGGAATCAACGTTCAGGGTTTTGTAGGTGTAAAGCTGCAGATCCTTGTAGTAACGTTTATAATAAGGCTTCTCGGGAATGGTATAATGCTTTGTTTCAAAATCCGAATTGTAGATCTGCTCGGTGCAGTAGGAGAGAAGCTCCCTTATCCAGATGTGCCCCTGTTTGTTGGGATGGGTCTCGTCGTTTGAATAATCGTCATAGGTGATGTTGCCGGCCTTTACTTCCGCCATAATAGAATCCGGAACACTGACCATGGGAAGCTCATAATGTTTACCGATTTCGCTCATCCAGGGCTGGCAGGTATGACCCTCACGTGTGATGGTAAAAAGCAGCATTACTGCCGGTTCGGTCTTATATTCAAGCACCTTGTTTATCAGGCTTTCATAGGAGTTTTTATAAACATCCTCATAGCCGTCATTTACCGCAAATTCAATAAATACCAGGTCCGGATCATATTTCAGCACATCTCTTTCAACACGGAGATTTCCGAGCACGGAAGGAGTCCCACTGATGCCCGCATTTACATAATTCACTTTTATTCCGAACTGCTCGGAAAGCCAGTCGCGGTAAAGGGCTGCGAAACATTCGGAATTTGAAACCTTGTAACCAGAGGTGATCGACCCGCCGATAAATGCAACGGTTATCGGTTCGCCGGATGCCGCTTTGTCGAGTACATTCTGCATCCTTTCCTTATTCCCGGTTCCGAGAAGCGAATTCTTTAATATATACTCATTCTGGGTGTAATTACCGTTCAGAGTGACTTTTTTTGCGTCGGGATATTTTTTAACAGCTCCGGAAGGAGTAATCTCGGCAGAGGAAGATTCGCTTTCCTTATCAGACGAGGGTTCCAAACCCGAATCCGTATTTGCGGAAGACTCTGAAGATATACTGCTTTCGCTTGAAGATTCCGAGTTTTTATCGGAAGAATTTCCGCATGCGGAAAGTGAAAACATTAGTGTAGCGAGTGCTATTGCGGTAAATTTCTTAACTGTTGTCATATCGAATAACTCCTTAATCCTTAAATTGCAGGTTTCAGTAT
>JAFRWN010000075.1 GCA_017437965.1 Lachnospiraceae bacterium | reverse complement strand
TCCCTATGTAAATACAGTTCTTCCCTATGAATTTACTTCGATAATCGTGCTGGAATTTCCGGTAAGGAAGGGAGAATTTGTCCACCCGAGAATAGAGCTTTTTAACGATGTGGCACATAACAGGGATATTTCAAGCGGACTGAGGTTCCAGGAGAAGGCATGAGAACGGGAAAGTTTTCAAAAAAATATTTTGAATAGTGTAACTTTGCCGGAGTATATACGTTATCTCTTGTAGAAAGCGATGAAACGGAATGTATTCCGGGAAAGGAGACATTATGGGAACAAACAGAAAAATAATATGCGGAGCACTTCTTCTGGTGCTTGTATTTGCCTTATATACCGGCTGCGGTAGCGAAAAGAAAAGTGCGGGGGAGGGAAACAAGAGTAAAGCTACGTCGGATACTGCGGAGAGCAATCAGGATGATGCATCGGAGAACGCGTCTGAAAACAGCTCGGAAAGTAATGATAATACTCCGGCCGAAAGCCCGAAGGCGGCATATACTACATACAGCCTTCTTGAAACCAAATCCCATACGGGTGGTCTTCAAGGGATTTCCTATTCCGATCTTAAAGCAGAGCTTGGCGAGCCGGATGAGGCATATGAAAGGATACATATACCGAAGGATGAAGAATATGGTCCGAGCATCTGGAGATATAAGTCCGGGAGTTATACAGGTTCATCAGATGTTTCAAGCTATGTCTGGTATCTTGACGGCGGTTATTATATCAATGCTCTTTATGATTTCCAGAATGCATATATGTCAAGCCTTCCGAATTCACTTCTGTTCGGAATAAAGGGCGATCATTTCATGATTAAAGGAGACTTTCCGTTTAACGGTACCTACTGGTACGATGTATATAAGCTGACGGAGGAAGACGAAAAGGTTTTTGCTGAAATAGTTGAAAAAATCGGGATATTTGATGAGAAGAGAAAAATACCGGAAACACTGTCTTCGAGAGGCGTGGCTGATGAGAACCTGAAAATTTTGGAGGAATTGTTCGGAGATGCAGACAGAGGATGGGGCTCGGGTCTTAGTTATATTGATTTTGACTATGGTAATTTCACGATAAGCTGTCTTGCTATGGGCGCTGATGTAACACCGGTCTTTATCGCTCCGAAGAATTCCGGAAATAATGATATTTCAACCTATATGGCGAGAATCTGCTGGGACAGTGAATTTGACTATGGTTTTGACATGGAATATGCCAACAGGATATGTTCCCTTATTGACTATAAAACGACCTTTGACGATGTGAAGGCAATGCTTGGAGAAGCTGATCTCACAAGGAAAAATGAGGCAAATCAGACGGAACACTGCTATAAGATCGGAGAGCAGACGGTTTATATTTCAGAGCAGGACTATGGTCTTTTGGTAGGTATTGAAAAAGACGAGCATAATGGTGTAAAAAAATTCAGGCACGATGTCAGAAGAGCATATAATTATGCCGATGAGGCATATAACCGTATTGCTCAGTTTATGCAAAACAACGATTTTAAATTGACCAAATAAGAATTCATAAAGGAATTTGGAGAACCGGATAATATCAAAGAAAAATTACCCACCGATGAATTTTCGGGAGATGACTATCACAAATTCCGGGAGTTATATCCCGGCTTCTGTGACGGAAAACATATCACAAAGCTTGACTATATGGTGGCCGGCTACACGATAGAAGTGTTTTTCGATAAGGAAAGCGGCGAGGCAAGAGTGTTCATGTGGGAGTAAGGAAAGGTATGACTGACGACAACCATATAATTGATCTCTTTTTTGCAAGGGATGAGTCAGCAATTACACTCACCAGGGAAAAATACGGGGGAAGACTCCGCAGAATATCCGAGAGCATACTCTACTCGGTGGAGGACGCGGAGGAATGTGAGAATGATACCTACCTTTCCGCATGGAATACCATTCCTCCGAAGGAACCGAGGACATGGTTTTTTGCCTATCTTACAAGCATAATCAGAAATCTTTCAATTGACATATACAGAAAAAAGCAGAGAAATGAAAGAAGGGCTGAGTTTGTCGCACTGACAGATGAGCTTGCGGACAGCATACACGGTGCCGAAAGCCCCGAGGATATGATGCTGGCCGAACTTGAAAGGGCAAAGCTCAAAGCTTCCATAGAAATTTTTCTCCGGAAGCTTGACAGGGAGAAAAGAGCGCTTTTTATCAAACGCTATTATTATTTTGAGGAAACCGGTGAAATAGCAAAGGAGCTCGGAAGGTCGGAAAGCTGGGTAAAGACTACGCTTTTCAGACTGAGGGCTAAGCTTAAGAAAGAGCTTGGGTGAAGAGTATGAACAGATTTGATTTGATAGATGCCATCGGGGAGCTTGACCCGAAATACTACAAGGAAGCGGATGAATACAGAGCGGCGGACAGGGAATCTTTATTGCCTAAAGCCGTGAAGTATATGGGCGCGGCAGCGGCCGTGCTTATACTTGCGTTGTCGGTATATGCTGTCCTGCGTCATGTGAAAGTCGGTAAAAATCATTTGAAGAAGGAAAGCCCGGTGACAACATCGGATGAATCCTCTGAAAAAATAGCAATTGGTGATACCGTCATGACTTCTGTCGACTGTGAAGGTGAATTTGAATTCTACAGAAGATATGATGTCGGGCAGTTCAGTAATTATCAGTATTTTGAAACATATCACGGGGAAGAGCTTCTTGAAAAGCTTGGAGTTGACTTGCAGTTTCCGGCTATTACGGATCTTGCATATAGGCTCAGCAGCTCTGACAAAGAAAACAGGTTTGTGTTTGAAAACGACAGGGGCGGAAAGCTTGTTGTCAGCTTTTTCCTCGACGGGTTTGCCAGAAAGCAGGAATATAAGGAGCTTAAAACTACGGAATCTGTCATCAGAAACAGGAAGGTGGAAATAATCGAGAAAGCAGAGAACGGAGGTACTCCGGAATATATGGCCTTTTTTGAGATGGGCTATCACGGCGTAACCTTTGAAATGAGCGGCGAAGAAGATGTCAATGTGCTGGTCTCCTGCCTGAACTATATGATAACGCAGGCGGAGAAGCATGAAAAGGAATTTGACGAGCCGAATACCGGCGCGGCAGATAATTCTTCGGATATTGATGAGGTATGCTTTAATGTGATAAAATAATAATAAATGTACCGCGTAGTGTCATTTAAATTTGAAGGAGTAAGTAACATATGGTAAGGGATTTTGTTCTTCTTTCGGACTATGTGCCCGGAATCATTCAGGAAATAAGATATTTTTCAACATATAATTTTGTAGGAGACCGTATCGACGGTTATGAGGAGCCCTGCGCCATCATCACAAAGGAGGCGGCAAGGGCGCTTAAAACGATAGCAAACCTCGCAAATGTTCAGGGCTACCGCCTTAAGATTTTTGACACATACAGGCCTGCGAATGCGGTGAAGCATTTTGTCATGTGGGGGATAGAGGATCTTGACCAGCGCATGAAACCCTATTTTTATCCCGACCTCGAAAAGCAGGAACTCTTCAAAAAAGGTTATATTGCAAGCAAGTCAAGTCACAGCCGCGGCTCGACTGTCGACCTGACGCTTTTTGACATGAAAACCGGAAAAGAGCTTGATATGGGCTCGCCCTTTGACTTTTTCAGCGAAATGTCCCACCCGGATTATCGTGGTATAACGGACGAGCAATATGCAAACAGGATGCTTCTTCAGGATCTGATGGTATCAAACGGATTCAGACCGATAGACTGTGAATGGTGGCATTTTACTCTTGAAAACGAACCGTTTCCCGATACATATTTCGATTTCCCGGTGTCTTCGGAGTATTTGAAGAGGCAGGCATAATAAAACTAGATTTTTTTGTTTATCAATGCTTTTTTTATGTTTTTATTCTCTTCCGGCTTTTTGAGCGCAGCTTTTTTCTGCGATTCCACAAACATGTCGCTGACTTTTTTAATATTGTCAACAGAAAATCCGTCGCGTAGCTTATACATGTCTTTTGCCGTAAATGTTCCGGCTTTTACAGAACCCAGCATAAGCTTAAAGGCCGGGGTATTGATTGTATTTTCAATGGCCTTGTCGTAGTTGATCACATCCATATCCACATCCTTAAGCCCCTTCCATTCCTCAAGCAATGTGGGACTGTCATTCTTACTCGCCCCCAGCTGTTCAAGCAGCGTAAGCTTTCTGTCAATAAGTATGCTCGCAATTCCCTTTTTAAAGGCATCGCTTTTATCGTAATCAGGATTTTCTATTGTTTCCTTAATTGCCGTGAGAGTATCTTCTTTAAGCTTTTTTCTTATACTCTTTAATTTAAGCTCGTTTTCGTTTGCGGCATAACCCTTTACAAGGCTTCCGAGGGCATTCTCCACGTTGCCGTTCATAAGTAACTTTATTGTACCCACTGCCACATTACCCGGCACAAGTGTCTTGATCCATAAAGCGAACTTTTCGTCCTTCATAACGGAGTTTACCGCTTCTTCATAATTGACGTCCTTATTCCCGACTGCTTCCTTGCCTTCTTTTTCCAGTTTATGGCGTACGACGGCAGAAGCCATTCCTTTAAGAAACTCTTCATTATTCATATAGTCGGGATCTGTCAGAAGCCTCTTTATTCCGATTCCCGCATCAAGCTCAAGTTTTTTGAGCATGGTTTCTTTCTTTATGTTTAAGGATTCACGTTCAATGCTTTTCTTTGAAACTCCTTTGGCATTCTTC
>JAFRWN010000006.1 GCA_017437965.1 Lachnospiraceae bacterium | reverse complement strand
ATCGCGAATTTTAGCTCTTAGTTCTTCAGTCAATTCTCTAGCTTTTTCCATTCCCTTGTCTATCAGGATCTTAATAAGTTCTATATCGTCATTTATGGAAAAATGTCTTTTTGCCGGAGTACCGGCAAGTTTTACCCGAATCAGACCTTCCTCAACTAACTTATCAATGGCTTTTTTCTGCTGCTTTGGCGGGAAAGTCGTCGATTCTTGAAGATCTGCCGTCGTGCAAAAGAACCACACATTATCGATTAGCATCTCATGACTCTCATAATATGTGTATTTGGATATTAATGCAGAATAAACGATAGTTTCCGTCATTCCTATAGCATGCGCCAATGCCCTATTTGCCGTAATTGTATTATCTGGGTTTATTAGCTGAAAAAGCGCATTTAAGTCATTCATAATGCTCTCCTTATAAGGTATACATATGTTACGATAAATCTCTAAAATTCAAAGTATTTAATCTCTGTTTTCTATGCTAGCCACAAAAGGACTACATTTGCTATTTTTTATCAGTCCTTTTTTAACTTCCAATTCCAGTACTCATCAAACGATATTTTCCCAGTATCGTACTTTTTCTTCATAGTCTGCCACTCTAGATATTTTTCTGATAATACTCTTTGAGATTCATTCATTGTTCCTTCCAAACGATGTCTTTCTATGGTAAAATTAGGGCATAATTCCTCCATCCAAAGCATTACATAGAACAAATCTGCAGGATTAGAAAAATCGTATTTTTCTATCATCCTTATATTGACATCCAACACCTCTGCAAACCTTTTTAGTTTAAAAGGTTTTGGTGTTCTGTTTGTTCTCTCATACCTGCATATAAGGTTTCTGCCTGTACTGGTCATATTCCCGGTTAACCTTGCAAATTCAGGCTGTGAGATGTGTCTGAGTTTTCTAATAAAGGCAATCCTTGCCCCTTGCTTTAGTGAAGTCAACATCGGTTTGGAATATACTGTTGGCATGATTTTTACTCCTTTGAAAGTTTTATTTTTCCGTAATTATAAGCAAAAAAAGAGATTAGAAAATTGTACGAAACAATTGTCTAATCTCTTAATGATGGTTAAATATAGATTTCTATCGGAATATCTTCAAACCAATGCATCGGCGGATAACCTGGATGCTCTTCGAGAAACTCTAAAGCATCATCATAGGTCATATTTACCGTTAAGTAGTAGTAATATTCCTTTTCTATTTGCTCCTTCTTATGCTTATTGCAGCCTGTGCTGCAGCAAGCTTAGCGATCGGTACTCTGAACGGACTGCAGGATACATAGTCAAGTCCGATGGAGTTGCAGAAGAATACGGAAGTGGGATCGCCGCCGTGCTCACCGCAGATACCACAGTGGAGGTCAGGACGAACCTTCTTGCCGAGTTCGATTGCCATTTCCATGAGCTTGCCTACGCCGCTTGCATCGAGTCTTGCGAAAGGATCGTTCTCGAAGATCTTTGCGTTGTAGTATGCTTCAAGGAACTTGCCTGCATCGTCACGTGAGAAGCCGTAGGTCATCTGGGTAAGGTCGTTTGTACCGAAGCAGAAGAACTCAGCCTCTTCAGCGATCTTGTCAGCGGTAAGTGCCGCTCTGGGGATTTCGATCATGGTTCCAACCTTGTACTCAAGGCTGACATTTGCCTTCTTGATCTCCTCTTCAGCAGTTGCAACAACTACCTTCTTAACGAATGCAAGCTCTTTGTAGTCTGAAGTAAGAGGAATCATGATCTCGGGAACGAGTGCCCAGTCGGGATGATCCTTCTTTACGCGGATTGCTGCGCGGATAACGGCTCTGGTCTGCATCTTTGCAATTTCGGGATAGGTAACTGCAAGACGAAGTCCTCTGTGACCCATCATCGGGTTGAATTCCTTGAGGGATTCAATGATTGCTTCAATCTGCTCTTTGGTCTTGCCCTTTGCCTTAGCGAGGGTCTTGATATCCTCTTCAGCGGTAGGAACGAACTCATGGAGCGGAGGATCCAGGAAACGGATGGTAACAGGGTCACCCTCGAGTGCTTCATAGAGCTGCTCGAAGTCATCCTGCTGCATCGGAAGGATCACGTCAAGTGCCTTCTCACGCTCTTCAACAGTATCGGAGCAGATCATCTCACGGAAAGCTTCGATACGGTCGGGCTCGAAGAACATATGCTCTGTACGGCACAGACCGATACCTTCAGCGCCGAGCTGACGTGCACGTCTTGCATCGGCAGGAGTGTCGGCATTTGTACGAACCTTCATGGTACGGAACTTGTCTGCCCATGCCATGATGCGTCCGAATTCGCCGGCGATCGTAGCATCTACTGTAGGGATGATGCCTTCATATATATTACCTGTTGAACCATCGATTGAAATCCAGTCGCCTTCCTTGAAGGTCTTGCCGGCAACGGTAAACTTCTTGTTTGCTTCGTCCATGTCGATAGCGGAGCATCCGGATACACAGCAGGTTCCCATACCACGTGCAACTACTGCTGCATGGCTGGTCATACCACCACGAACTGTAAGGATACCCTGTGCACACTTCATACCTTCGATGTCCTCAGGTGAGGTCTCAAGACGAACAAGTACGACCTTGGACTTTCTTTCTGCCCATGCCTTTGCATCCTCTGCCGAGAATACGATCTGGCCGCAGGCTGCACCGGGTGATGCGGGAAGAGCCTTTGCGATAGGCTTGAAGGTCTTAAGTACTGCCTGGTCGAACTGGGGATGAAGAAGGGTGTCAAGGTTACGGGGATCGATCATTGCGATTGCCTCTTCCTCTGTTCTCATGCCTTCATCAACGAGATCGCATGCAATCTTAAGAGCTGCCTGAGCGGTTCTCTTACCGTTTCTGGTTTGGAGCATGTAGAGCTTCTGATGCTCAACCGTGAACTCCATATCCTGCATGTCGCGGTAGTGATCCTCGAGTATCTTGCAGACATTTTCGAACTGTTTGAATGCCTCGGGGAATTTATCCTTCATTTCGGTTATGTGCATAGGTGTACGTACACCGGCAACTACGTCCTCGCCCTGTGCATTTGTAAGGAACTCACCGAAGAGACCCTTTGCACCTGTTGCGGGATCACGGGTAAAGGCAACACCTGTACCACAGTCATCGCCCATGTTACCGAATGCCATTGACTGTACGTTTACTGCGGTACCCCAGCTGTAAGGGATATCGTTGTCACGTCTGTAAACGTTTGCTCTGGGGTTATCCCAGCTTCTGAATACGGCCTTGATAGCGCCCATCAGCTGCTCCTTCGGATCATCCGGGAAGTCCTTGCCGATTTTTGCCTTGTATTCAGCCTTGAACTGATATGCAAGTTTCTTGAGATCGTCTGCGGTAAGCTCAACGTCCTGAGTAACGCCACGGTTCTTCTTCATGTCATCGATCAGTTCTTCGAAATACTTCTTGCCTACTTCCATTACGACATCGGAGTACATCTGAATGAATCTTCTGTAGCAGTCCCATGCCCAACGGGGATTGTTTGACATCTTTGCGATTACTTCAACTACCTCTTCGTTAAGACCAAGGTTGAGGATTGTATCCATCATACCGGGCATTGAAGCGCGGGCACCTGAACGAACAGATACGAGAAGCGGATTCTCTTTATCGCCGAACTTCTTGCCGTTGATTTCTTCCATCTTAACGATATACTCTTCAATCT
>JAFRWN010000074.1 GCA_017437965.1 Lachnospiraceae bacterium | reverse complement strand
GTAAACCAGGCATCCATGACCGGAGAATCGCTTCCTGTTCACAAAGAGGCAGGCGGCTATGTATATGCAGGTACGGTTGTAGACGAGGGCGAGCTTGTGATCGAGGTAAAGAAAACAAGCGGAGAAGGCCAGTATGACCGTATCATCAGCATGATAGAGGAATCGGAAAAGTTGAAATCCGAGACCGAAGGAAAGGCGGAGCGCCTTGCGGACAGACTGGTACCATATTCACTCGGCGCAACCGCGCTTACCTTTATTCTTACAAGAAATATAACCAAAGCCACTTCGATACTGATGGTGGATTTTTGCTGTGCGTTAAAGCTTTCCATGCCGATTGCCGTGCTCTCCGCGATGAAGGAAGCGGGTGAGCACAGCATCAGCGTAAAGGGTGGAAAGTTCATGGAGAACGTTGCCGAGGCTTCAACCATCATCTTTGACAAGACGGGAACAGTCACAAAGGCCAACCCGGTTGTGAGAAGGGTGATAGCCCTTAACGGCGAAGATGCAGACGAGATGCTTCGTCTCGCAGCCTGCCTTGAGGAGCATTATCCTCACTCGATGGCAAATGCTGTTGTAAAGGCGGCGGAGGAAAAGGGCCTTACCCATGAAGAAAAGCATGCCAAGGTGGAATATGTTGTTGCCCACGGTATAGCAAGCTCGGTTGACAAAAAGAAAGTGATTATCGGAAGCAGGCATTTCATTTTTGATGACGAATGCTGTAAGGTTCCTTCAGGTGAAGAGCAGAAACTTGCGGAATTGCCGGATGAGTATTCTCATCTTTATCTGGCGATAGGAGGCGTGCTTTCTGCGATAATAGAAATTGAAGATCCTTTGAAAGAAAGTGCGGTAACGACTATCAAGGGGTTGCATGAGCTTGGCTTTGAAAAAGTGGTGATGCTTACCGGCGACAACGAAAAGACTGCTGCAAGAATAGCGGGACTTATCGGGGCCGATGACTATCTGGCTGAGGTACTTCCGGCTGACAAGGCAGCCTATATCAAGGCAGAACATGATGCGGGAAGAAAGGTTATCATGGTCGGAGATGGCGTGAACGACTCTCCGGCACTTTCCGAAGCCGATGTGGGAATCGCAATAAACACCGGTGCCGCAATAGCCAGAGAGGTTGCTGACATTACAATTTCCGATGAAGACCTTAAGGCGCTTCTTACACTGCGTCGTCACTCAACTGCACTGATGCGGCGTATCGGAAGCAACTACCGCTTTATCATCAGCTTTAATTCAATGCTTATTCTGCTTGGTATCGCAGGGGTTTTGCAGCCACAGACCTCGGCGCTGTTACATAACAGTTCAACCATTGCGATAGGATTAAAAAGCATGACAAGGCTCCTTAAATAACTGACAGAAAAGATACCGGCGTGTAAGAGACGCCGGTATTTTTTATGGAAATCCCCAATACGGGGCTTGTGCACTTTTAACGATAAAGAGAACGGAAAAATCATAATTTTAGCAAAATATACAAATGTGAACTATAATTCATATATTGCTTGACAAACAGAAAATAGGGTTATATAATGCTGAATTGTAAGAAATATGAAATATATTTCATATATACAGGAGGACAGCATGAAAGAACTGATTAACTTCAAAGATGTT
>JAFRWN010000073.1 GCA_017437965.1 Lachnospiraceae bacterium | reverse complement strand
GCGAATGTGGATTCCCTGATGAGGGTGCAGCTGGACGTAACTACCGGGAAAAACGGAGAATTCAGTGCGGAGACGACATTTCCGGCAGCGGAGAAAAAGGCAAAGTAAATGAAAAACAAAGCTTATCCTTTATATGAGATAGCACCGAGGATTACCAGTGTTACCGAGATGCTTGACATCAAAAACGAAAAGATGCCGGATGCGGTTGCTATCAGGTTCAGAAAAGGTAAAGACAGTATTGAAGAAAAAACCTACGGACAGGTTTACAGTGAAGTAAAAAAGGCTGGTTCATGGATAGACAAAAACTATGGCAAGGGTAACCACATTGCGATAATAGGCGAAAATTCATATGAGTGGCTGATCGCTTTCATGGGTTGCCTTGTATCCGGTAACGTTGTGGTTCCGATTGACAAGGAGCTGCCGGCTGCGGAAGTTGAGTGGCTGATAAAAAAGGCAGATGTCAGTAAAGTATTTATCTCAAAAACCTACAGTGACCTGGTGGAAGGAATAGAGAATATCAGTGTAAAGACACTCAAGGAACTGTATTCCGCGTCAGCTGAGGAAAGCGATGATTACAAGCTTTACTATCCTGATACTGATGAAACAGCAAGTATTTTCTTTACTTCGGGAACTTCGGGAAAAAGCAAGGGTGTGGTTTTAAGCCACGGAAACATTGCTGCCGAGATTTCAGAGGCTTCGGCCATGTTTGATCCTGAAGGAAAGTCAACCCTTGTGGTACTTCCTTTCCATCATACCTTCGGTATCAATGTAGCAACACTCATGGCCTATAATTACGGTGTTGTGATATTCCTCAACAAGAGCCTGAAAAGAATCAAGGAGGATATACTTGAGTCAAAGCCTGATGTAATGATGATGGTTCCGCTGTTTATCGAAACCTTTTACAAACGTCTTGTTGACGGCATAGAAAAGAGCGGACAGTCAAAGAAGGTTGAAAGAGGCGTAAAGCTCAGCCAGGCACTTCTTAAAGTAGGAATTGACAAGAGACGCAAGATTTTCAAGGAAATACTTAATACCTTTGGCGGAAATCTTAAATATATCATCAGCGGCGGCGCTCCTCTTAATCCTTTTTATGTAAAGGAATTCAGGAAATTCGGCATTGAGATACTGAACGGCTACGGCACGACAGAGTGTTCTCCGTGCGTTGCGATAAACCGTAACTATTTCAAGAAAGACGGAAGCGTCGGCCAGGTAATACACGGAACCGAAACGAGGATTTCCGAGGATGGTGAGGTCCAGTTTAGGGGCACGGTAAGAATGCAGGGTTACTATAATGACCCGGAAGCTACCGCAGAGGTAATCCAGGATGGCTGGTATTCCACGGGTGACCTTGGCCATGTCGATGAGGACGGTTTCCTATTCCTTACCGGAAGAAAGAAGAACCTGATAATCTTAAGCAATGGTGAGAATATTTCTCCCGAGGAGCTGGAGAATGATTTCCAGATCGATCCGGGCGTAAACGAAGTGCTTGTATATGAAAAGGACTCTAAGATAATCGCGGAAATCTTCCCCGAGGAAGAATTCATGGGCAATCAGGAATATTTTGATGCCTTGATGGCAAAGGTAAACGAGGGCCGTCCGGCCTATAAGCAGATCGCGGCTGTAAAGCTCCGTGAAGAAGAGTTTATCAAGAATACAAGCAAAAAGATAATAAGATACAAGAATATCCCTCAGTAGAACTTGCCCGGGGGACTCAGATAGAAATTTAAATACCGGAGGTAATAAATATGTTTGACAGAACAGTAGAAATTTTAAGTGAGTATGTGGACGGATCAAGCGAGATCACCATGGACAGCGCATTGGTTGACGATCTCGGACTTAGCTCTCTCGATGTTATCAACATCGTTGCAGCTTTTGAAGATGAGTTTGATATTGAAGTTCCTGACCGCGTGATCCCCACACTTCGTACAGTAAAGGATATCGTTGAATATCTGGAGGAAAACGCTGAATAATAAGGCTGGAAAAATCAGACTGATCGTACTTCTTGTCGGAGTACTTGAATTTATTCTGCCGCTTGTAAACACGGAGGATGACATTCTTTATGTTTTTTCTCCGTGGATATACATCGGCTGCTTCCTTTACTTTGTCCGTACTATCAAAAGAAAAAGGGAATGGGTGTTTTTTGGTTTCATATACCTGACTGCCTGTGAACTCCGTTATGTGGGGTTTCTGGGCGATACCGAGGATATACTGACAGCGGTTTCGATACTGCTTATCATAGTTCTTGCTACTGCAACCATCATCCCTTTTTTTGTTGACCTCTTTTATCAAAAAAAAGGTCATGGTATAATGAGGCTTGTAGCCTTTCCGCTTACAAGGGTTCTGATGGAAAGGCTGATCATCGGAAAGCAGTTCAATCTTTCACTGACACAGTTCGGAAACAAGGCGCTGATACAGAGTGCTGCTTTTTTGGGTGATGTTTTCATTACCTTTGTCGTGGCTTTTATTCCGTCGATCATTGTTTACATGATCATTGAAAAGGATGACAAAAAGCTTCGTAAGACCGGCATATGCGTGCTCTCGGTATTCCTTATGATGCTCATTCTCGGTACCGTGAGATACTTTAAGTCTGAAAGATCTGAAAATGATATCCTGATGGCCTATGCATCGGGTCCTCAGAAGACCTACTATGAAGATCCTTCCGATACCGAGGCAGGCTACAGTGAAAATGTCGAATATCTTAGAAAGTCTGTTAAAGCAGCGGCAGAAAACGAGGCAAAGCTGATCGCCTATGCCGAGGAAGCCTTTATTGTCAACAAGACAGAGAGTGAAAACCTTGTAAGCAAGGCAAAAGAACTTGCGAAGGAATACAATATTTATATTCTTTTATGCCTTGATATTGATGATGCCGAAAACTGCTATAACAAGGCTCTTCTGATAGACAAAAGCGGGAAGGTATTGTCGGACTACATAAAAACCAACCTGATACCGGTTGTTGAGGATGATTATACAGAAGGCGACGGGGAAATTCCCTGCAATGAAATTGAAATAGACGGACAGAAGATAAATGTTTCATATACTATCTGCTATGATGCCACATTTTCCGATTATCTGATGTCTATGGATGATAAAACAGATCTTTTCATCAATCCCTCATGGGACTGGGATGAAATTGACGACCTCAATTACCGTATGCAGGGCATGAGCGCCATTATGGCAGGAGTCGAGCTTTTCAAACCGACGGTTGACGGCTGGAGCGTGGTTTCGGATCCCTACGGAAACGTAAGCTACAAGGAAAGCACACTCGGTATTAACTACAATGAAGTGTTCTTTGTCTCGGTTACGCCGCATAAAACGGCTACGCCGTATCGGAGTATTTATAAGTATGTGAGAGCATTTTGGACCATAGCAGTAGGAATGCTTATAGCGGATTTTTGCTACAGGATGATAGTAATGTTTGTGAACTACAAAAAGAGAAGGAAACAGAAATGCCAATCTGGCTGATAATCATAATATCTCTCGTCTGGATAATAATCGTAAGGACTCTGATGCTTGATCTTATCCCTTATATCCGCACGGGAAAAACCAAGGAACTGCATGAGAATCTTTCCGAGATTTTCTTTCGCTGGGCTGTCGAGTTCATACCGGTGCTTTATTTCTGGTATGTAAATCTGCTTATTCTTCTTTATCGTAAACTGGATATTGTCTTTTTTGTCATTGTGGTGCTTGAATTTTTCGTGCCTCTTCTTTATTATGTTTTCAGAAGAATTAAAAACAATCCTCGCTCTGTTGCAAAATCTGCCAGGAAAGCGTCAGGAGAGTATAAAGAATATGACAGCGAAAATGATTTTCTGAGCAAATATATTCTTCAACAGATAGAAGAAACGGTAAAAAAAATCGGTGGAATTTATTATGTTTTTCCTCTGTTTGTAAGAAAAAGGTATATAAACGCAATAGTAAGACAAAATAAAGATGTCCTTCCGGGCCTTAAAACATGGGAGATTAAGGAACGGTGGATAAACCAGGGCGGATCACTTTTTCTTTTCTTTGATAACGGTGAAAAGCTTCGCGTTGACAACATTGCGCTCGGAATCAGATATACCGTGAATTTCTACAGGACACGTGTCGTTGTGCCGTTTTGCATATTTAACCTTACTAATATTCTTATATGGATGTTTTTCAATCCCAAAACCTTGCCGGTTTTGTGGGCTTTGCTTGCCTTCATTGTATTGATAAATTTCTTGAAACTGCTTGTCTTTTCACCGAAACGCATGGCAAAGTATGCCGGAACTTACGTAGGCACGTTTGAAAAGTTTGCAGGAAAAAATGAAAAATACAGCGGACTTCTTTATGAAAATGAGACGGAGCTAAAGACCGGCTACGTATGTATGCAGTTAAGAAAGATGATAGATACAGTCGGTTCATGGTATCTTCTCCTCAACAGGTCTGCCAGGGAAAAGTTTGTTATTGAAATACTGAATGCCAATCTTAAAAAGCTGCCCGGCTTTGAATCCTTCGAGGAGTTTGTCTTAAACCCCGTTGAATCCTGGTATTATCTTTCCTTTGAAAACAACGAAAAGGGTGTAATCAAAATTTACTGGCGCATGTACGAATGTGAGATGCGCAGTTTTGATGAAAAAGACGCAAAGCTTCTGTCAATACGTGAGAGATTCAAAAACATCACAATGACGGGAAGGCTTGCCTACATTATCATGTGCATAGAAAGATATATGCAGGCTCTCCATCCCGAGCGTGATTTCACACTTGCGGCAAAAAGAATGTGGAAAAGCTTTGAAAAGAACGGGTGGAAGGAGGTTAACGGCCCCGATCCGTTCTCCAGCATCAGTATCATAAGGATAACGGAATCGGAATCCTACGAGTCGGCAAGAAAGACCATGAAGGAAGAGTTCGACGAGGAAACATATGACGAGATCATAGCGGATTTCAGGGGCTTTACGACTAAGACATGGTACCTCCGTAACAGGCTCCAGTTTATGATGGAAGAATGTGACGGAACGATCTATGATTGCCGGAATGCAAAGTTTGATTATACAAGTTGTGAAATCATTACCAGGGAACATATCAGAAAGGCAGAAGAGCGCCTGGATGAAAACAATATTCCGTATCCGGATATGGAAATGTTAAAGGGTTTTACTTTTGAAACTGACAGGTATGGAATGCCTGTAAAAATGAAAGCCGCATGGGGCTTCGGAGCCGACATTTCAGGGCTGTCAATATTTTTGAAAAAACCTGTTGACATTTCATAACATATGTGATAATATATCACTTGCGTTGAAAAACAACAGATGCGGACTTGCTGGAATTGGCAGACAGGCATGACTAAGGATCATGTGCCCCCAGGGCGTTCGGGTTCAAGTCCCGTAGTCCGCAGAAATAAATCCCGGAGATTCAGGTCTTCGGGATTTTTGCTATATATAAAAAAGGAAGATACCATGAACAGGTCGGAAGCACAATTTAAAAAAATGACTGAAACACCGATACCGAGGCTTGTAATAAGCCTCGGTATTCCTACTGTCATCAGCATGCTTGTGACCAATATATATAACATGGCTGACACCTTTTTTGTCGGTCAGCTTGACAATACTTCTGCAAGTGCCGCTGTCGGAGTCGTTTTCGGCTATATGGCGGTGATCCAGGCCATCGGCTTCATGTTCGGACAGGGCGCAGGCAGCATAATCTCAAGAATGCTCGGGGCAAAGGAGGAAAAGGAAGCCTCCAAGGTTGCCTCAACCGCATTCTTTCTGGCACTTTCGGTCGGTGCAACACTAGGTATTACGAGTATGATACTGAGGAAGCCACTTCTTCATCTTCTCGGAAGCTCCGACACGATTTATCCTTTTGCAAAAGATTATATAAAGTTTATAATGGCGGCTGCCCCGATAACAATGGGAAGCTTTGTGCTTAACAACATCCTGCGTTATGAGGGCAAGGCAAGCCTTGCGATGATAGGACTCTGTACGGGCAGCATCATAAATATCGGACTCGACCCGATCTTCATGTTCGTGCTTGACATGGGCATTGCGGGTGCGGGCTTTGCAACTGCGCTTTCGCAGTGCATCAGTTTTTCGCTGCTTCTGTTCATGTTCCTTCGCGGAAAGACCCAGTGCAAGCTTAAGGTGAGGGAGATTTATCTCAGGCTTTCTTTAATTCTTGATATTGTGACGACAGGATTTCCTGCATTTATCAGGCAGGGACTTACCAGTATTTCAACTATGGTGCTGAACCGCATTGCGGGAGGTTACGGAGATCCGGCGATAGCCGCCATGAGCATAGTAAACCGTCTGGCATTCTTTATGTTTGCGGTCGGCCTCGGTCTCGGCCAGGGCTATCAGCCTGTCTGCGGTTTCAATTACGGTGCGAAGAAATATGACAGGGTGAAGGAAGCCTTCAGATTTACGTTGGTAGTTAATGAAATTGTGCTCGGATGCTTCGCGGTTGTCGGCTTTTTCATCGCGCCTGAGGCGGTATCATGGTTCCGAAATGACCCTGAGGTAATTAAAATCGGCAAAGTGGCGCTCCGTTTTGCCTGCGGCGCACTGTTCTTACAGCCACTTACGGTAATGAGCAACATGACCTTCCAGAGTACCGGACAGAAGCTTCTTGCAAGCTTTACGGCTATGCTTCGCAGCGGCCTTTATTTCATCCCGATAATCGCAATATCCGAAAGCCTTGTGGGACTCCGCGGAATTCAGTTTGCTCAGCCCCTTGCGGATGTACTGTCATTTGCGACGGTGGTGCCGTTAATTATATATTTCTTTAGGAATATAGATAAAGAGAAGACATCTTAAAAAGCCTAAATTCACTATAGACTAAATCCTAAAAAAGTATTATAATATATGGATAAGGCGATTTGTCTTATAAATATAATGATCCGGGAGGAATTGCTATGTCAGATCGTAAAGTGATAATTACAATAGGCAGAAGCTTCGGAAGCCATGGTGCGGAAATCGGACGTGTGCTGGCCGGAAAGCTCGGCATTCCTTTTTATGACAAGGAAATACTTGAGGAGCAGGTAAAGAAGAGCGGTTTCACCGGAAACTATCTCGCAAGCTTTGATGAAAAGAAAACCAGTTCCTTTTTATATTCGGTATATATGAATCCGGAAAGCCTGATGCTTCAGTCGGGCTTCGGCGGTATGCAGCCCATGGATGTGACGATACAGAAGGTTCAGTATGACACGATAAAGAGCATTGCCTCTCAGGGCTCATGTGTGATTGTCGGAAGACGTGCGGATCAGATCCTTAAAGGAGAACCGGGGCTGTTGTCCGTCTTTATCTCTGCGGAGTATGAGGACCGAGTCGCCCATGTGGCGCAGCGTGATAAATTGAGCCGCAAGGATGCCGAATCGAAGATAAAGCGCATGGACCGTTCAAGAAGATCCTACTATAATTTCTACGGTGAGGGTGAATGGGGCAGCGCCGCAAACTATGATATGTGCCTTAACAGCTCCAGATTCGGAGTCGAGGGCTGTGCCGGCATCATAGAAGATTACATCAGAAATCTTGCAAAATATAAGAAATAAAGAAATACCGTTTTGGAGGATATGATAATGCGTGGAGCAGAAATAGTAGTTAAAACACTTATCGAGCAGGGAGCGAAGGTTATCTTCGGATATCCGGGCGGAACTGTTCTCGATATCTATGATGAAATATATAAACACAGCGATGAACTTACCCATGTGCTGACGGCCCATGAACAGGGAGCGGCTCATGCGGCGGACGGTTATGCAAGATCTACCGGAAGGGTAGGCGTTTGCATCGCAACTTCCGGTCCCGGAGCGACAAATCTTGTAACGGGAATCGCAACCGCATACCTTGATTCGATACCTCTTGTTGCGATAACAGGCAATGTCGGAACGGCAATGATCGGAAAGGATGCTTTCCAGGAGGTTGATATCACCGGTGTGACCATGCCGATCACAAAGCACAATTTCTTTGTAAACAGCGTTGATAAGCTTGCGGATACAATACGCGAGGCTTTCAGGCTTGCAAAGTCGGGACGTCCCGGACCTGTCCTCGTTGATATTCCGAAGGATGTTCAGAATGCCGTTTGCGAATATGAAAAGAAAGCATTTGTTGAACCCGAAAAAAATAAGCCGGTTGATGATGAGCAGGTTAAAGCTGCGCTTGAAATAATCGGCAAGGCAGAAAGACCGTACATACTTATCGGCGGCGGCGCGATCACAGCAAGCGCAGGCGATGAGGCCGTTGAGCTTGCCGACAAGATCGATGCATATATCGGTTCGACAATGATGGGACTTTCCGCAGTGCCCACCGCAAACGAAAGATTCTTGGGCATGGTCGGAATGCACGGACATTATGCAGCAACGCTTTCGATGTATAACTGCGACTGCCTGATAACCGTAGGTGCGAGATTCTCGGACCGTGCAACAGGAAACACAAAGAAATTCCTTTCCAATGCAAAGAAGATTCATATTGATATCGATAATTCTGAAATTGACAAGAACATCAAGGTTGATGTCGGTGTTGTAGGCGATGTTGCCGATGTTCTGCAGAGACTTATCAAAGGCCTTGACGCCGCAAAGCATCCCGAGTGGGAGGAGAAGGTTTCCGAATTCAGAAAGAAGGAAGCCGAGAAGGATCCCGAGGACAAGCGTTTCAGCCCGAAGAACATCATCAAGCTGATGGATAACTATCTTGCTCCCGGTACAGCCATCGCTACCGACGTAGGCCAGAACCAGATGTGGGCAGCTCAGTATGCCAAGTTTGAAAAGCCCAGGAAGTTCATTTCCTCAGGCGGTCTCGGTACCATGGGCTTCGGTCTCGGTGCCGCAATCGGCGCAGCTTACGGTTCGGGTGAGAGAAGCGTTCTTGTTACCGGTGACGGCGGCTTCGGAATGTGCCTTACGGAGATGGCAACTGCGGTTACCAACCATGTACCCGTTGTTATCCTTCTTTTAAACAATACCGTTCTCGGAATGGTTAGACAGTGGCAGTCCATTTTCTATGGAAAGCGTTATTCGAACACAGATCTTAAGGATCGTCATACCGATTTTGTGAAGCTTGCCGAAGCCTTCGGAGGCAAAGGAAAGAGATGCACGAATCTTGATGAAGCAAAAGCGGCTTTTGATGAGGCTTTCAAGGAGGAAGGACCTTATATCGTTGAGTGCATGATCGGTAAGGATGAGTGTGTTCTTCCGATGATACCCGCAGGCGGAACCGTTACAGACCTGATCACCGAGATCAAGATCGGAAACTAAAGGAGGCACGTCATGGATAAGATAGTAGTAGCAATCCTTGTTGAAAACCGTTACGGTGTGCTCAACAGAATAACAGGAATGTTCAGAAGAAAAGGCTTCAACATCGATACACTTACTGTGGGAGAAACAGCAGATCCGAAGGTTTCGAGAATAACCATCAGCTTCTGCAGTGAGGATGATAAGGAACAGATAATAAAGCAGCTTGAGAAAATGCCCGTCGTAAAAATGGTACGCGAGCTTGATAATGCATCGTCGGTATCACGCGAGCTTCTTCTCATCAAGCTCAAGAATGACCAGGCAAAGCGTCAGGAACTGATGACTGTTTCAGAGGTATTCCGTACAAAAATTGTCGACTATACCAACGATGACATCATTATCGAGGCAACAGGACCTTCACATAAGATCGATGCTTTTATCGAGGTTGTGAAGCCCTATGGAATTCTTGAAATGTGCCGTACCGGTGTTTCGGCTCTTTCAAGAGGTGCGGACGACGTGCTGAATGTATAGTGTTTAACAAAGTTAATACCCTGCCAGGGCAGGATAAATATAATCATAAATCCAAAAAGGAGATTAATAAAAATGAGTGAGAACAGAATTTTCTATCAGCAGGACTGTGATCTTTCCAAGCTTGACGGAAAGACAGTAGCAATCATCGGTTATGGTTCACAGGGCCATGCACATGCACTTAACCTTAAGGAGAGCGGCGTTAATGTAGTTATCGGTCTCTATGAAGGTTCAAAGAGCAAGGCTAAGGCTGAGAGTCAGGGACTTACCGTTGTTTCGGTTCCCGAAGCAGCAAAAATGGGCGATATCATCATGATCCTCATCCCCGATGAGAAACAGGCTGATGTATATAAGGCAGACATTGCTCCTTACCTTACAGCAGGCAAGACACTTGCATTCGCACATGGTTTCAACATCCATTTCGGCTGCATCGTTCCTCCCGCTGATGTTAATGTTATAATGATCGCACCCAAGGCTCCCGGACATACCGTTCGTTCAGAGTATCAGGCCGGCAAGGGAACTCCCTGCCTTATCGCTGTTGAGCAGGATGCTACCGGCGATGCATGGGATTTAGGCCTTGCATATGCACTCGGTATCGGCGGCGCAAGAGCAGGCGTTCTTGAGACCACCTTCAGAACAGAGACCGAGACCGACCTTTTCGGTGAGCAGGCAGTTCTTTGCGGCGGTGTTTGCGCACTTATGCAGGCAGGCTTTGAAACCCTCGTTGAAGCAGGCTATGATCCCAGAAATGCTTACTTTGAGTGCATCCATGAGATGAAACTCATCGTTGACCTTATCTATCAGTCAGGCTTCGCAGGCATGAGATATTCAATCTCCAATACCGCTGAGTACGGTGACTATGTAACAGGTCCCAAGCTCATCACCGAGGAGACGAAGAAGACCATGAAGAAGATCCTTTCCGATATCCAGGACGGAACTTTCGCTAAGGAATTCCTCCTTGACATGTCACCCGCAGGACGTCAGGTACATTTCAAGGCTATGAGAAAGAAAGCAGCAGAGCATCCCGCTGAGAAGATCGGCGTTGAGATCAGAAAGCTCTACAGCTGGAATAACGAGAGTGATAAGCTGATCAACAACTAACGCGAACATTCAAGCCAGAAAAGGTGAAAAGGGCACATGCAAGAATTTATTCTTGGCAGGTGCCCTTTTTAGCTTTTCGCCGCGCTATGCGCGTGCTCAAAAAATACACAGTATTTTTTGAGAGGCGTGAATGTTCGCTTACGTCCCGCGCGCCCCGGGAAATCGAAGATTTTCCGGGGCGGCTTTGTCTTTCACGTCAGGAAACTTTTTTTGGGGAGACTTGTTTTAACGTACGATGGTTTTTTTGTTTGACAAAAACGTGACGATGCATTACAATAATATTACAATATAGTGCTGTTGCAATATGATTGCAATAATATAAAGCAATTTACTTTGATTGCTTCACGAAGGAGGTATGTTTATGTCTACTACAATACAAGTCAGAGTTGACGAAGAATTAAAAATGAAATCAGATATGCTTTTTAAAGAATTAGGCACGGACACTACATCTGCTATACGGATTTTTTTGACTCAGGCTGTTGATTATAATGGTTTTCCTTTTGAAATAAAGAAAAAAACAAAAGATCCATATCAACCACTGACAGAAGAAGATATGTTATCAAGGCTTGCAACTGCAAGAATGCATGCAGAAGAAGGACGGTATAGAGAAGCAGATGCCGTTTTATCAGACGTGAGGGCTAAATATGGATTATAAAGTGGCCTTAACAGAAGATGCTGAAAATGATTTTGAACGACATATAAAATATCTTATAGATGTTAAACTGAATATCCAGGCCGCAAGAAATGTCGCTAATGATTTCGAGGAAACAAAAGATATTCTTTCTAAAGTGGCTTCCAGCATACAACTATGCACAAACCCTCGTTTGAATAAACTCGGATACAGACGGATTAATTATCGTCGTCATGATTATTTCATGCTATATAGAATAGTCGATGGTATGGTTATAGTTGACAACATATTTCATTTTCTGGAAGATTATGAAAACAAGATGATTTAACTCTAAGGGGGATTTTTGTCAAATGAAAATCCCCCTTGCCTTTTCCTGTCATTTGCTGTAAAATAGCCTTAAATATTTTTATGGGCTGCGGCCCGGAAAGAAGGACATATGTACAGCGAAAATCTGACTAAGGGTGCCATCAATGCGCCCCATCGTTCCTTATATCATGCACTAGGCTGGACTAACGAGGAGATTGCAAAACCGCTCGTAGGTATCGTAAGCTCCTACAACGAGATCGTTCCCGGCCATATGAACATCGACAAGATAGTTGAAGCAGTTAAAATGGGCGTTGCAATGGCAGGCGGAATGCCGATAGTTTTCCCTGCGATCGCAGTCTGCGACGGTATCGCAATGGGTCATGTCGGAATGAAATATTCCCTCGTTACAAGAGACCTGATTGCAGATTCTACCGAAGCAATGGCAATTGCACATGGTTTCGACGCACTTGTAATGATTCCCAACTGCGATAAGAACGTTCCCGGACTTTTAATGGCAGCTGCAAGAGTAAATGTTCCGACCATATTTGTTTCGGGCGGCCCGATGCTTGCAGGTCACGTAAAAGGAAAGAAGACTTCACTTTCAAGCATGTTCGAGGCAGTAGGCTCATACAATGCAGGAAAGCTTTCCGACGAGGAGCTTCTTGAATATGAGTGCAAGACCTGTCCTACCTGTGGTTCATGCTCGGGTATGTACACAGCAAACTCAATGAACTGCCTGACTGAAGTACTCGGCATGGGACTTCGCGGAAACGGAACCATCCCTGCTGTTTACTCTGCAAGACTTGAGCTTGCAAAGCATGCCGGCATGCAGGTAATGGAACTCTTAAAGAAAAACATCAGGCCTCGTGACATAATGACAGAGAAGGCTTTCAAGAATGCTTTGACTGTTGATATGGCACTCGGCTGCTCGACCAACTCGATGCTTCACCTTCCCGCAATCGCAAATGAGTGTGGCATCAAGCTTAACCTTGACATTGCAAACGGAATCTCCGAGAAGACTCCTAACCTTTGCCATCTTGCTCCTGCAGGACGTACCTACATGGAGGATCTTGACGAGGCAGGCGGCGTATATGCCGTAATGAACGAGCTTTCAAAGAAGAACCTTATAGAGACCGATGTAATGACCTGCACAGGAAAGACTGTAGGCGAGAACATAAAGGGCTGCGTAAACAAGGATCCTGAAGTTATCAGACCTATCGACAATCCTTACTCGACAACAGGCGGTATCGCAGTTCTCCGCGGAAACCTTGCACCCGACGGCGGTGTTGTAAAGCGTTCGGCAGTTCTGCCCGAGATGCTTGTGCATGAAGGCCCCGCAAAAGTATTCGATTCCGAGGAAGAGGCTCAGGCAGCAATAGACGCAGGAAAGATCGTGGCAGGCGACGTTGTAGTTATCCGCTATGAAGGACCTAAGGGAGGCCCCGGCATGAGAGAAATGCTGAATCCTACCTCCGCAATTATGGGACGTGGACTTGGCTCAAGCGTAGCACTGATCACGGACGGACGTTTCTCAGGTGCAACAAGAGGAGCATGCGTAGGTCATGTAAGCCCTGAGGCTGCAAACGGCGGTATGATCGGAATCGTAAAGGATGGAGATATCATTTCAATCGATATTCCTGCCAACAAGCTTGAACTCAAGGTTGACCAGGCTGAGATCGACAGAAGAATGAAGGAATTCGTTCCGAAGACCAAGGAGCTTTCAGGCTATCTTAAGCGTTATGCCGCTATGGTTTCAAGCGGTGCCGAAGGCGCAATCGTAAACAAGTAATAAAAAATATGAAATCCGGACTGCCTGGGCATTTTGCTCCGGCAGTCTTTTTATTTTCCGGTTGAATTGTCATCGGAAAAATGTTATACTGTTGAATTGTTATGAGCGAAAACATTTCCGGGGTAAAATACCCTTCTTATGAAAATAGAAAAGCATGGGCGGTGCGGGGCTTCCGTGACGGTATCCCGATCGCTTTAGGCTATCTTGCGGTCGGCTTTACAATCGGCATTGCAGCAAAAAATGTAAGCATCAGTGCCGTGCAGGGCCTTCTTATGTCCACAGGCATGGTGGCCTCCGCAGGGGAATATGCCGCAGTGCTTCTTATCGGTTCCGCAGCCGGAGTGCTTGAGATGATAACTACAACGCTTATCATCAACCTCCGGTATTTTCTGATGAGCTGCTCGCTGACCCAGAAGCTTGATCCGAAGGAACCGTTATGGAAAAGATTTCTGCTTGCCCAGTGCGTGACCGACGAGCTCTTCGGAATTTCCGCGGCTGTTCCCGGAAGACTTCAGCCTGTCTATACCTGGTGCGCGGGAATCGTGTCGATTTTTGGCTGGAGCCTTGGCACAGTGCTTGGAATAGTGGTCGGAAACATCCTGCCCGTGCGCGCTTCGAATGCGATGAACGTGGCACTCTACGGCATGTTCCTTGCGATAGTGATACCCTCTGCGAGAAAGAGCATGTTCATGGCCGGGCTGATAATCGTTTCGATGCTTACTTCCTGGCTTACAACGGTGCTGCCATATGTCAAAAATCTTTCCGAAGGCTTCAGGGTGATAATTCTTACGGTGGCGATCTCCGCCATTGCGGCAATCGTCAGGCCAATAGACGAGGAGGGTGAGTCATGAGTATATATGCATCCCTCTGTATAATGATAGCAACGGTTTACATGGTAAGGCTTCTGCCTTTTATGCTGCTTCGCGGCCCGATAAAAAACCGTTTCATAAAATCCTTCCTTTATTATGTGCCCTATGTGACTTTGTCGGTGATGACCTTTCCGGCGATCATTTATGCAACCGGAAGCATAGTTTCGGGAATCATCGCACTTGCAGTCGCAGTCATAGTCGCATGGATACGCGGCGACCTTTTCACCGTTGCGATATCGGCGTGCGCGGCAGTTTTTGTGGCCGAGCTTTTTCTGCTTTAAAAATTCCTTGAAAAAAAGCAGTCTATACTATATAATAGAAAAGCAAAAATTTAGAAACCCTTGATGGAGGTAAAAAATGAAAAAATTAGCAACCATGTTTATCAGTATGATCCTTGTGCTTTCGCTTCTCTGCGCTTGTGGTTTGACAGATAAACTCAACGGAACAGACACTGACGGAAAGAAGTATCAGAAGTATGTCAAGGGACTGATGGACGGCTCCTATAAGGGCGATACCAATGCATATATGTCAGTATGCGATGCCGATAAGACTGCTGCACAGAAGAATTATGATGACTGCATGCTTTATTATGTACGCAGCATACTTTATACTTTTGGCTTTGATGACTATACAGTTCTTCCTACCGAAGTAGTTGATAAGTATACCGAATTCACAAAGAAAGCAGTAAATGAAGTTAAGTATACGGTTGATAAAGGAACAAAGAAGGACAAGAAGTGGTATGTTACCATCCATGTTTCTCCGATGAACATCTTTACCGATAAGGTAGTTGAAGAAGTTAAAGACTATTACACCAAGTTTGGTGAGGAATATACCGAAGAAAAAATAGCAGATTTTTCAGAGGATGATTACAATGAAATGGTAAGCACATATCTTGAGGCTCTCCTTGATATCCTTAAGGATAACTTTGATGACAGAGAGTACGAGGAAGAAGTTGAAAAGGATATTGAAATCGTAATCGACGGCAAGACCTATGGTGTTGAAGAAGAAAAGTGGTATGAGATCGATAATCTTGTAATGGCTTTGGGCGAAGCTGATGAAAGCAGTGATGCTGAGGAGAGCGATAATTGAAACTTAAAAACAAAGTAATTGCCGGCGGAGCGGTCGCGACCTGTGCATATACTGCCGGCACTTACATGGTAGTAAAAAAGATTTTCAATCTGATGTTTCCGAAATGGGAGCCTCACGCATATTCCCTTACAATGACCTATAAGGATATGCCGGATCCCATTCCGAGACGACCGGTAAGCTTTTTCTCGGGCACAAACAAACTTCAGGGTTATGTTTACGGAGAGGAAAACACAAAAGGGCTGATAGTCTTTTCCCATGGTATCCTTTCATGGCACGAGGACTATCTTTCCGGAATAGCAGAACTTGTTAAGAGAGGCTATACTGTTTTTGCCTACAACAATACCGGTTCGGCAGACAGTGAAGGAAAGGATGCGAGAGGTCTGGTACAGGGCGTGCTTGACCTTGATGCAGCTCTTGATTATGTTAATTCGGATCCTTCGCTTAAAGACAGGAAAAGATTTTTATATGGTCACAGCCAGGGAGGATATTCCGTCTGTGCGGTCTTGAATCTCAGGGACGATGTGGACGGAGTGATTTCCGTTTCCGGATTCTCGACTCCGATGGAGGTAACAGAGGAGCTCGGAAGGCTTGAATATGGTGAAACGTTTGCAAAACTCGTTTATCCGATGGTAAAGCTTTTTTACCGGAAACGTTTTGGAAAATTTGCAAATCTTTCCGCAATCAAAGGAATCAATAAGCGGAAAATCCCTGTGTTTATCATGCACGGCATCGGAGATACCTATGTCAATTTCTATGGCGCGGGTATCATAAACCATAAAAACAAAATCAAAAATCCGAGGGTCAGGTTCAAGGAACTTGATTATCCCGAGAGAACAGGCCATGAGGATATGTTCATTTCCCTTTCGGCAAAGCACTATGTGAAGGAAATTGACGAAAAGGTCAGAACTGCGATGAAAGAGCATAATGTGACCGATAAATTCAGGCTTCCGAAGGAGGTTCTGGATGAAATATATTCGGATGTTGACAGAGTGAGGGCTTCCGAGGTCAATAAGGAACTCTTCGATGAGATTGATGATTATTTCTCCAGGCTTTGAAACACCAATATTTGTGCAAATTCAATAAAAAAGTAACACGAAATTAAGTTTTCTTCTTGCAAATTTGCGATAAATATGATACATTTATATCAACATACCAAAAGATCATGGAGACGTGGATCGTATGCTTAATAAAGAAGATATCATAAAAAGAGTTGAAGAATACATTGACTGGGACAAGGGTGCGATACTTGTAATGCCCGCAAATACCAATATCGGTATTCATGAGGAGTTCAAGGAAGCATGGAGAGAGGCAAGACCCGAGGATGCAAACAAGGCGGCTTTTCTCGGACTTGGTCAGAATATGGTAGAAAGAAGACGCAGCCGCTGGTTTGAGCCTATGTCACTTGACGAGAGCTATGCCGCTGTGGTAGCTACCCATGACCTTACCGAAGAGGAAGCAGTGCGTATACTCGTAAGAGAGCTTCAGCACTGTCTTGACCACCAGATCGGAACCATCGATATGCCGCTTCTTTTCACAAGAAAGATGGGTATGTCCTTCAAGAGCTGGTCGGATTTCCGTGCGGGCTATACTGAGGCAAGGGTGGCTTATTTCCTTAAGCTTGACGAAATGAAGAGTGAGAATTCCAAGTTTGACAGGATGGCGGCAATACTCGGACAGATGACGGCGAGGTCGCTCAAAATCCTTGACCGTGTCGGAAATGATGTTTACGGCATCATTGACGGAATGAGTGCCTTCATGGGTGCCCAGAAATCAATACAGGCTCTTGCCGAGCAGGAGCTGGAGGATATTTCGGTATTCAAGCTCTGGCAGATGACTCCTTCGTTCATTATCGAGCGTTACGGAACAAGCTATTATCATCTTTCAAATGCCTGGGCTAATCTGGAGACGCATCCTGTCGATGTTACCCAGAAGGAATACAAGGATTTCAGAAATTACCTTTCAATGAAGGTATCATTCAAGATGTAGTAACAAAGCCCCGTCAGATGATGGGGCTTTTATGATGGTGGAAAGTATGAGTGATAAAAATAGAAAAATTGCAGTGATCGTGATACTGTCCCTCGTGTTTATTCTCGCGGGCTTCATCGTTTTTGCTACCGTAAAGGTAAGTAAAGATTACAAGAAAAACAAAGGCAAGCAGACCATGGGCACGGATAACCCGGTAGCAGGCAATGAGTCTTCCTCGTCCGGTGGTAAGGAATCTTCATCATCCGGTAAGGAGTCGTCCTCGTCCGGCGGAAAAAAGGAATCGTCCGGTAAAGGCAAGGGCGGAGACGAAAATGCCGATTCCGACTGGACTCTGCTTTTTTATGTCTGCGGAACAGACCTTGAATATGTGAAGGGCGGCAGGGATATAGCCTATGCTTCCCTGATGTTTTCCGAAATGGGCAAAGCGGATATTTCCGACAAGATCAATGTAATAGTTGAAACCGGCGGAACAAGACAGTGGCGTAACGACGAGTTCAAGGGAAATATCTGGTCAAAGATCGACATACCCGAGGATAAGCTCGGACGCTTCAGGGTTACCGACGATGAGGTTGAAGTGCTTGAGAGCGCAGAGCTTGCTTCGATGGGCGAGGCTTCGACTTTGTCCGATTTCATCAAATGGGGTACCGAAAACTATCCCGCAAAGCATTATATGCTTGTGTTCTGGGATCATGGCTATGAGATGCCTTACGGCTGCATAGAATGTGATACCCTTTTCTATAAAGATGATGATGGCAAGTTCTACAATTACTATGACAACAAAAGTAAAGTCGATGACGGCAGCCTGAAGAATGACTGCCTTGTAATGAGCGAGCTCAGACAGGCCCTTGAGGACGGAGGAATCCATTTTGACATCATGGGCTTTGAAACCTGCGTAACCGCATCGATAGAATTCGCAGCAGCAATTACGGACTATGCGGATTACATGGTAGCTTCCGAGGAATCTGCGCCTGCTATCGGCTGGTCCCACAAGGAAGTCCTCAACTATCTTTCTGAAAATACGAACTGTGACGTTACCGACCTTGGCAAAACAATATGCAACAGTTTCATCAAAAAGGGTGAAAATGCAAGTGAGAAGACCGGCATGGATGCCTATGATGCAGAAAACATTTTCTCACGTTCCACCATGTCGATGATCGACCTTTCCTGCATGGACGAGCTGATGGAAAACTTTTCCGAGCTCACAAAGTACATGTATTACAGTACCTATGACATGGAAAGCTTCACGGCATTCCAGAGGGCATCGCAGGATGCCGAGCATTTCGGATCCGACACCTACGGCGTTCCTGCACTTGTCGATCTCGGAAATTATGTCGAGAACATTTCGGATTTCATGAACGACAGTGAGGCCGATGACAATATCGCAAAGATAATCAAAGACAATATCTACAGTGTACAGGGTGTGGCACGAAGCAAGACCACTGGTCTGATGTTCTACTGCCCCGACACCGGATTTGTCAGCGGTTTTGAAAAATACTATAAGACCAATTATCCGGGCGAGAGTGATTCTACCTACAAGAGAGCTGTTAGGATGCAGATGGCTGCAACTCTTGACCCTTATGTAGAAAACATCAGCTACATGCCCGAATATTACTGGTATGCGTCCTACCTTGACAAAAAGATGGGCGATTACTGGGAGACAGATGTAGAGATAGTCTATGAGGCCCAGGAAAAAGCCAGCAGCGATGTGGAACCTGAAACTGCCATCAGTAGTGAAGAGTACGTACTTGACGGAGCGGCAACGATAAACAAAGATGACAAGCTTGAGCTCAATATCACAAAGGGTCTTGACGGACTTGTAAGAGTTGATATGTTTGTTATCGTTGCGATCAATTATGAGGGCAGTACTGTTGTAATGGAACTCGGAGAGACCGGAGACATTCAGGCAGATTTCGAGAACGGAAAATTCCTTGACGGCTTCGACGGAACATGGTTTACCTTTAATGACAATGTCCTGCCGGCCTACATAACCGAGGAAACCTCGGAAAGAGACATCTACAGCTTCCCTGCAAGGGTAAACGGTGAGACGGTAAATGTGCTTTTCAGCTATGAAAAGGCAGACGGAACTTATAAGATATTATATGCATATGTACCTTCGGACGAGAGCGGTGTTGCATCCAAGGACTTCAGGGAACTGAAGGACGGAGATGAGATCGAGCCTCTTTATACCATACTGATCGAGGGAGAAGGCTATGAAAAGCGTACCCTCGGTGCAGCTAAATATGACAGCAAGAAGCAGATGATCAACAAGGAACAGGTGGTTGACAGTTCGGGTGATGAAATGTATATTTACTACTTTACCCTTTATGATGCTTTCGGTGAAAGCTATCATAGTGACTGTGCATTCCTTTCCTTCGAGGACGGAGAGCAGAAGCTGACAGAATATTCCTATGATAAGATAATGGAAGATATACAGAGTCTTGCCAATTAGTCTTATTTCAGAGCAAGGTAAAGCTCGTCACAGTCGGAAACAATGATTTTTGCTTCATGGTCTGTGAGAAAATCTTTTCCGCGGAAACCCCAGTCGACGCAGATACAGTCGAGTCCCGAGTTTTTGGCGGTCAGCATGTCGATTTCGGAATCATCGATATAGACTGCATCCTTTTCGGATAACTTAAAATGATCAAGAGCGGCCCGTACCATATCAGGTGCGGGCTTTCTTTTTGTGCCGGGCTTTTCACCTGCGGAATAGTCAAAAAGACCCATGAAAAGCTCGTCTACAAGCGAGATTACCGCAGCCTCGGGCTTGTTTGAAACAACAGCTGTAAGCACGTTTTCGGAACGAAGTCTGGCAATCAGTTCATTTATTCCGGGATATGGACCCGTCTTTACAAGACAGTGTGAATTATAGTAGGGCAGGTAGATTTCCATAAGCTTTTTTACTTCGTCCTCATGTACACCATATTCCTCACCCTCGTTTGTCTGGCCTATTGCCTCAAGTGCCGAGAAAGGAGCTCCGTTTTCAAGCGCAAGCGCACGCTCAAAAGCAACCTTCACGCCGCTACCGAAAAGAAGCTTCGTGGTTTCATAATCATAGTCATGCATGTGTCCGGTAAGATCCATCGTATAATTTATCGCATCCATAAGGTCCGAAACGGTATCAAGTATCGTTCCGTCCATGTCAAAAATCACTGCTTTGTATTTCATGGCTTTTAATATCTCCCAATTGTTGTTTTACTCGGTAAATATTTCCTGTTTGGGATATCATAACCGTATTTCCCGTTTCTGTCAAGGCGTGAAGCCCAAAAGCTTTTTACACGGGAAGTAGCGTCAAATAACTGCAAAAAGATATATACTACATATTAAAAATATGCTAAAATAACCCTAAACATATCTCACGGAGGGCAGCAACATGGGACTTTTCGGTAACAACCCCGATTATGCGAAGGTCGAAGAATCCAGAAATACCATCATGTTCATCGACAATGAGCTTAAGAAGATCAAGGACAGCGAGGCAAAGGCAAACAGAACCGTCAGGGCGGCTTTGGATACGTTTGTGTTCGATGAATTAAAGGAGATACTCATGAACGTTGATGTCGAGGAAGTAAACCGCGACAAAGACGGCATCAGAACCTCGCTACTTCGGAATGCCGGAATAAAGAACGTCTGGCAGCTTGAAAACCTGAGCGTGAACCAGCTTACCATGGTAAGGGGAATTGGTGAGCAGATGGCAAGAAAGATCAGGGAAAACTCCGATAAGATTGCTGAAAACGCCCATAAGTCCCTTCATATCAAACTGACGATGGACGATAAAACGCCCGAGGCCGACACGCTTATCCGTGCGCTCTATATCAGCCGCAAGCTCCCTCCGCTTCGTAAGGCTGCAAAGCAGTACTATGATACCGCCCATGAGACGATAACCAATGCCTATGTGCTTTCGGAACCCGCAACCGGCAGGATGAAATGGTTTATGGCGAACTCACAGAAGAAGCAGACCGCAAAGGACATGGTGAGCTCCATAGACCTTCTGCTTTACGGTTCCTTCGGAGAAAAGAGCAGGGAACTTATCGATCTTTTCGGAAAGGTAACGAATCCGCCGAGAAATATTTACCGTGAGGATTTCGAAAAAAATGCTGCGGATTATTTTGCTCTGCTTGAAAAAGTAAGCCAGGGACAGGTCGACAACAAGGGCACGCTTTACGGACTTCCAGAGGAGATGGCGAAGAAGGTTGAAAGCGTTGAGCTGAACCTTACCGGACTGAAATGTTCACTCCGAAGCTACCAGATGTTCGGCGTGCAGTATATACTTGCCCAGGGCAATGTCCTTCTGGGCGATGAGATGGGTCTTGGTAAAACCGTTCAGGCCATTGCTGCAATGGTGTCGGTAAGGAATGCCGGTGCGACGCACTTTGTCGTCATTTGTCCTGCCAGCGTAATCGAAAACTGGTGCAGGGAATTAAAGAAGCACAGTGATCTTGTGCCCGTAAAGCTTCACGGAAATACCCTGATGACAGGTGTGGATGAATGGAAGGAAAAGGGAGGAGTGCTTGTTACCAACTATGAGTCGCTTGGCAAGGTTGAACTTGAGCCTGAATTCAAAGTGGCAATGATGGTTGTGGATGAGGCTCATTATGTAAAGAATCCGCAGGCACAGAGAACGAAAAACCTGCTTGATATACGTAAAAATGTGGAGAGGGTGCTGTTTATGACAGGTACGCCTCTTGAAAACAGGGTAGATGAAATGCAGTTTCTTATCGGCTGTCTCCAGCCTGAGATTGCAGGAAAGATTGAAAATTTAAAGAGCCTTTCCGATGCGCCTTTGTTCAGGGAAACGATTGCTCCGGTATATTTTAGAAGAACAAGGGAAGCAGTACTTACGGAGCTGCCCGAGCTTACCGAGGCGGAGGAATGGTGCGAGCTTACCCTGCCTGAGAAGCAGGCCTACTATTCTGCGGTTGTACGGGAAAGCTTTGTTGACATGCGTCAGGTTTCATGGAAGTTTGACGAGTATTCCGTCGAAAATTCATCCAAAACCACAAGGCTTCTCGAACTATGCGAAAGGGCAGCGGACGAGGGCAGGAAGGTTATCGTTTTCTCGTTCTTCGTAAAGACAATAGAAAAAGTAATGGCAAGCCTCGGTGACAGATGCATAGGTCCGATCACCGGTGCGATCACGCCCGAAAAACGTCAGGAGCTGGTTGATGAATTCACGGCTGCCGAGGCCGGAAAGGTGTTGGTTGCACAGATCCAGGCCGGTGGTACAGGACTGAATATCCAGGCTGCAAGCGTTGTTGTGCTCTGCGAGCCACAGCTTAAGCCTTCGATTGAAAATCAGGCAATTTCACGTGCATACCGTATGGGTCAGGTAAGGAATGTTCTTGTTTACCGCCTGCTCTGCGAGGATACAGTTGATGAGCAGATAGTCAAGATGCTTGAAGAAAAGCAGAGGATTTTCGACAGCTTTGCGGATGAGTCCGTTGCGGCCAAGGAAAGCCTTGAGGTTGATGAAAAGACCCAGAAGGCCATCATGGAAATGGAGCAGGAAAGAGTCCGCAAAGAGCAGGAAGAAGCCGATAATAAGGCAAAGGAAAAAGAATGGCAGGATCTGCAGGCGAAGTACGATGAGCCGGAGAAAACTGACTAATAGAACCCTCCCTTAAAGCCTTCTCCTTGTGGGCTGATCGAATCGCAGAGCGATTCGATGCCCGTCCGGCGAGGACAAGGTGTCTGCGAAGCAGACGGATGAGGGGGTAACCCCATGTTTTTCTTGTGTTTTTTTAAGATTTATGGTATATTTAACCTTAATGTAATAAAAATAATTTCCCCGGGAGGATAAAGCAAAATGATCTGGAACGAGACCAAAGAGTGTATGACCAGAGAGGAACTGAAAAGCCTGCAGGATGTCAGGCTTCAGAGACTGGTAGACAGAGTTTACCACAACAATGAGTACTACCGTAAGAAAATGCAGGAGCTCGGACTTGAGCCCGGCGACATCAAGGGAGTTGACGACATAGAAAAGCTTCCTTTCACTACCTATGTTGACCTTCGGGATACCTATCCTTTCGGTCTCGCTTCCGTACCAAAGTCTGAGCTTGTACGCCTTCAGGCATCCAGCGGAACAACAGGAAAGCCCAAGGTAGCTGTTTATACAAGACGCGACATCGACATCTGGGCAGAAGTTGTTGCAAGATGCATGGCAATGATTGGCATTACAAGAGATGACATTATACAGGTTGCCTATGGTTACGGCCTTTTCACCGGCGGCCTCGGTGCACATTACGGTGCAGAATATCTCGGTGCACTGGTAATCCCGATGTCAACCGGTAACACCAAGAAGCTTATCGACATGATGATAGACTGCGAGGTTACAGCAATTGCATGTACACCTTCGTACCTGCTTCATGTTGCAGAAACCCTAAGAGACCAGGGGCTGCTTGACAAGATAAAACTTAAATATGCAATCTGCGGTGCTGAGCCCTGGACCGATAACATGAGGGCACAGATTGAGGAAATGCTTAACATCAAGGCATATGATATCTACGGTCTTACCGAAATCATGGGACCCGGTGTTGCTACCGACTGCGAGTATCATGCAGGACTTCATATCTGGGAAGATCATTTCTATCCCGAAATCATCGATCCGGTAACAATGAAGCAGCTTCCCGAGGGTGAGACAGGAGAGCTTGTGATCACTACACTTACAAAAGAGGGCATGCCGCTTCTCCGTTACAGGACCAAGGATCTTACAAGCCTTCGCTATGAGAAGTGCAAGTGCGGAAGAACCATGGCAAGAATACAGCGTTTCAAGGGACGTACAGATGACATGATGATAGTCCGCGGCGTAAATGTCTTCCCTTCACAGGTTGAGGCAGCACTGCTTACCGTTGACGGTTGCACCGCACACTATATGATAATTGTTGACCGTATCGGCAACGAGGATACCTTTGAGGTTCAGGTAGAGCTTGAAGACAGAATCTGGGCACAGGAAGGCTTCAATGAAGCAGCTTATGCAGCGAAGGTTCAGTCCGTCATCCGCCAGATCGTAGGTCTTAAAGCAAAGGTTACACTGCTTCACTTCAATGATCTTCCTCATTCCGAAGGTAAGAGCAAGCATCATGAAGATAGAAGAAAACTTTATGCATAAATAAATTGTATTGGAGGTTTACACAATGCGCAAACAAGTCAAGAACAACGTATCATGGATAGGCTACATCGACTGGGAACTCGAGAAATTTCATGGGGATGAATACTCGATAAACAATGGTTCAAGCCAGAATGCCTATCTGATCGAAGAGGAGAAGACAGTACTTATGGATACTGTCTGGACTCCTCACAGGGATGAATTCCTTAACAATCTGAAATCCGAAATCGACCTTAAGAAGATCGATTTCATTGTTATGCAGCACGGCGAGGCGGACCATAGCGGTTCTCTTCCGAGGCTCATGGAGGAAATTCCCAGCACGCCGATCTACTGTACTGCTCAGGCCGTAAAGAGCATTGAGGGCCAGTACGGAAAACGCGGTTGGGATTTTCATGTGGTAAAGACCGGAGACAGCGTTGAAATCGGTAACGGTAAGAAGCTTATCTTTATCGAGATGAAGATGCTTCACTGGCCCGATTCAATGGCTACCTACATGACCGGCGACAACATCCTGTTTTCGATGGATGCCTTCGGCCAGCACTTCGCTGTCGAGGAACTGTTCAACGACCTTGCGGATCAATGCCTGCTTTATAAAGAGGCAATGAAGTATTTTGTAAATATCATTCATCCTTTCGCTAACATGGTTAATCCCAAGATTAAGGAGATCGAGTCCCTTAATCTTCCTATAGATATCATTGCACCTTCACATGGTGTTATCTGGCGTGACAATCCGATGCAGATTGTTGAAAAATACAAGCTGTGGGCCGATAAGTACCAGGAGGATCAGGTAACAATTCCTTATGATACAATGTGGGAGGGCACAAAGACCCTTGCACATGCGATCGCCAAGGAAATCAACAGGGTAAGCCCTAAGACTGTTGTAAAGGTGCTTAATGTTTCAAAGGTTGACAAGAACGATGTAATGACTGAGGTTTTCAAGTCCAAGGCCATTGCAGTCGGTTCGCCCACCTGCGTAAACGATGTGCTTACCAGTGTTTCTGCATTTTTATCATTTCTGAAATCATTGAAATTCAAAAATAAAAAGGCTGCCGCTTTCGGCTGCTACGGCTGGAGCGGAGAGTCTGTAAAGATACTGAAGGAAAGGCTTTCAGAGGCAGGTTTTGAGGTTGTCGACGCACAGATACGTTCAAACTGGAATCCCGAAGAAGCTGACTTTGCTATGATTCCCGAGCTTGTTGCGGAGCTTTTAGGAACCAAGAAGGCAGAGGAACCTGCGATAACATCGGCCGATGAACAACTTACCGTTGAAACGTCTGCGGACGGCTACAGAAAGTTTATGTGCAAAGCATGTGGCTGGATCTATGACGAGGCTCTCGGAGTTCCCGAAATGAGCATCGCGCCCGGTACCAGATGGGAAGATCTGCCTGAAGACTTCAAGTGTGCGGTATGCAAAGTACCGAAGAGCATGTTTGAAGAAGTAGGGAAAAAGGCTCCGGCTGAGGATGACAATGTGTCAATGATCAAAGAGGAGATCGCGGCTGATATCAAAGCGCTTGCCCCCGATGTTAAGGTTGAGGCAGGCGAAGCAGGTTTCAAGAGATATGTATGCCAGCTCTGCGGCTGGGTATATGACGAGGCGAAAGGCGCACCCGAGCTTGGAATCGCTGCAGGTACAAAGTGGGAAGAGCTTCCCGAAGACTTTAAATGCGCGATCTGCAAGGCGCCCAAGAGCATGTTCAAACCCGAACAGTGAAACATAAGAAACAAAGAAGGAATTTAAACCGGAAATACAAAAGGGGCGGCTCCGAAAGGAACCGCCCCTGATTTATGCTTACGGCATGATGTTTAAAATTACAGATTGATCTTGTTGTTAAGCAGCCATGCGCTTGAGTAGAAGCACGCGATCATCATTACGAGGTTGAACAGATACTGTGGAATATTGTAACGCATAGCTTCGATAAGATTATCGAAGCTATCCGAACCTATATGCGGAAGCTTGTTCGAAATAATGGTGATCACAATATACAGTATGATGAAGAACACAAAGCTGATGAACCCTTTTCCCCTCTTGTTGGACAGAAGAGTGTTTGAAAGTGAAATTGCAAGATATGCAATTGCAACAAGAAGATAAAAACTTATCAGGAAAACAAATACTGTTGCAAGCAGTCCGAGAATGATTTTATCGGTCTTGAAGCCCATTGTCTCAAAAACATCATGCAATACGTCAATGGTGTTTTTGAGGTTTTTGTCCTTGTTCATCAGTATCTTCCAGTCAAGTGCGAAGAGACCGAATATTACAGCTACTATCACGATACCGGTGATGAGGGTGGTAATAAGTTTTGCTCCGATAACCGAATAGGTTGAGGTCGGAGTCATGAAAACAAGATAGCCCTGTTTCTGCTCGATATCATGTTTGTAAGATGTGATACTGAAAATCAGTACAAAGAAAAACATTGCCATGCTGGCGATCATGAGAAGTACGATGGCGATTCCCATGTGCTTCGTCTTATCAGCAAGAATTCCGTAGAAGTAGTAAAGCTCGAGCAGTCCGAAGATTACTGCGAGTATGATAAATGCGCCGATGGAACGGCGGAATTCATATTTTATTGTCTTTAACATCTCTTTCCCTCCTATGCATAAATCTGCTTGTAAAGATCAACAAGCGACTTTCCGTGTTCTGCACGGAGTTCATTTGCGTCACCCTGCATGATAACTTCGCCTTCCTTAAGGAAGATGGCGTTGGTAACGATGTTTTCGAGCTCATCTACAAGGTGGCTCGATACAACAAGGGTGGTTCCGGGGTTGATATTGTCCTGGATTGCGTTTACGATTTTTTCTCTTGCAATGATATCGATGCCGTTAAGAGGCTCGTCAAGCATGATAAGCTTTGATCTTCTTGCAAGATTGACTGAAATCTTTAACTTTGCTGCCATACCTGTTGACATTTCCTTTGCTTTAAGCTCGGGCTTAAGATCCATCTGGGCAAGCATGTCATAGTATTTTGCAACATCGAAATCCGGGAAGAAATCCGAATAGTATTTTGCGATATCCTTACATGTCATATAGTTGAAGAAATATGCTTCGGTAGGCATATAAGCGATGCTGGCCTTGTCTCTCCAGGTGAGAGGATGACCGTCCATGGTTATTGTCCCTTCGGTAGGCCTTGTCAGACCGACGATGGTCTTCATCAGAGTTGACTTTCCGGCACCGTTGGGGCCGAGAAGCTCATAAATCTTGCCCGGAAGGATTTCGATATTTACATCCCTTAAGGCAGTGACCTGAATGTAACGCTTTACAAGATGTTCACATTTGATCATTTTCCAGTCCTCCTGAAATAATTGTGTTACCTTATTGCTGTCATAAAAAACAACACAAACAAAAAGTATTTTACACTACGAATATGAAAAAGTAAATAGTTAAAACCTTAAGCTTTTTTTAAATAATTTTAAGCTTTCAGTCCGCAAAACGATTGTTTTTTTGCTGTATTTTGCTTGATTCTGAGAATTTCGTTGCGGATAGAAGAATGGTATGTTATTATATGATAAAGAGTATTTCCCGGTACTGAAAACCAATATTTTTTGCCGAGGGCGGAAACATGAAAAAAATATTAATAATAATTTTCAATATAATCATTATTACTGCCATACTGGTTTTCGTTGTTCTTTATTCAAGATATGAGGACAGGAATTCTCATCAAAGACAGATTGAGTTCTTTGAAAACACGACGGTCACCATGGAGAAGGTAACTGAGAACTATCTTGAGGGAGAACAAAGAATATGTGATGTATGGGCGCAGTTTATCAACAACAATGCCATGACCATGGAAGAGGCAACCGCCTATATTCGCGCGTCTCATGTACTGAGCAATACCTCCGCCCATCTGATTGCCCTTGATACACTTACGGGTTTATCAACCCGTCCGAAACAGAATACGACCGATGATTATGAAGTTTCCTATTCACGCTTGGGCCTTTTATCGGATGTGGACTGGATTGATAAAATCGGAAATTCGATCAACATAACCCGTGCCTATACCAATCCTATGAACGGAGAGCAGTCTCTGGCTTTCTGCAACAAAATCACCTTGCTTGATCCGGAAAGCAACAGTTCAAAGGAGGCGGTCCTGCTTCGTGTGATTCCCGTCTCAGCTCTTGAACAGAAATGGGTTTTTCCTCAGACAGAATTGGTGGATGCCGAACTGTCAGTGATTGATGCCAAGGGTGATTATATCCTGAAAGGATACAGTTTTAAAAATTCCAGCTTTTTTGAATTCTATAAATCATACAATCCCACAGACCCCGAAACGACGAATCAACTGTTTGACAGGATAACATCCTCGACAGGCTCAGTTTCCATGTTCGATTCACACGGACAGGAATGCATTATTGCCTTTACCCCCGTTTCGTCAACTGCAGGCTGGACTATGCTTGGTTTCGTGCCGGCTGAGGACCTTAAAGTAGACAAGGAAAACTGGCTGCTGTTCGGTGTGGTTTCCGTGGGCCTGTTGATTTTGTTTGTCAGCGATCTGATTTATATGATCTACTTAAACAAGCGTCTTCAGATCACTGCCAGGGAAGCAGAATCCGCAAACAAGGCAAAGACGGATTTCCTTTCTACCATGTCCCACGATATCCGTACTCCGATGAATGCCATCATAGGACTGACAACCATTGCCGAAAAGAATCTTGGCGATGCAGAATCAACAGGGGAAAGCCTTAGAAAAATCAGTCTTGCAAGCAATCATTTGCTGACTCTGATAAATGACATACTTGATATATCAAAGGTTGAAAGCGGAAAACTGAAACTGAATCCTCTGACATTTTCCTTAGAGGAAACGGTGAGCAATCTGGTAAATATCTCACAGCCGATGATTAAGGAAAAGAATATTGATTTCAGCTTTCACACCGATAATATGGAAGAAGAATATCTGTATGCCGACCAGCTTCGTTTGAACCAGATTTATATCAATATTCTTTCAAACGCCATTAAATACACGGAACCGGGTGGGAGTGTCAGTGTGGACATGTACGAGGAAAAGAGTGAAATGCCCGGATGTGTACGGCTGGTTTATGTTGTGGCCGATACCGGAATCGGTATGAGCCCGGAATATATGGAGACCATGTATCAGCCTTTTTCACGTCAGATTGACAGCCGCGTAAACAGCATTCAGGGAACCGGCCTTGGTCTTGCGATCACAAAGCAGATGGTTGAACTGATGAGCGGAACGATAGAGTGTCAGAGTGAGCAGGGTAAGGGGACAACCTTTACCGTTATGCTTGATATCTCCGTAGCCGACAGGCAGCGGGAAGAAATGAAGTTTGACCGGGCTGACATTCTGATCGTTGATGACGATGAGATAATGCTGAGAACGACAAGCGATGAACTGAAGTCTCTGGGAGCCACGGTAGAGCAGGCACAGGGCGGTGCGGAAGCTATAAAAATGATTGCAGACAGGCATGAGAAGGGCAAGGATTACAGCGTTGTACTTCTTGACTGGAAAATGCCGGGTATGGACGGGCTTGAAACAGTACGAAGGATCAGGTCGGAAATCAAGGCGGACATTCCCTTACTGCTGACTTCCGCATATGACTGGGCGGACATTGAAGAGCAGGCAAAAGAAGCCGGAGTAAACGGTTTTGTGGGCAAACCTGTTTTCAGGTCAACTCTTTATAATAAGATCAATGAGATTTTTGGCAGGAAAACCAAATCCGTTGAACAGGAAGATGACTATTCAGATCTTAAGGGAATGCGTATTCTTATCGCCGAAGATATAGATATCAACTGGGAAATCATATCCAATATGCTTGGTATGTATGGTATTGAAAGCTTCCGTGCGGAAAACGGGCGTATATGTGTGGATATGATGACTAACGCCAAAGAAGGCAGCTATGAACTCATATTCATGGATGTACAGATGCCGCAGATGAACGGACTTGATGCAACCAGGGCGATCAGGGCACTGGAAAACCCCTGGGCATCCTCAATCCCTATCGTTGCCATGACAGCAGACGCATTTTCCGAAAATGTTACGGAATGCATGAACGCGGGAATGAACGGACACATTGCCAAGCCTATTGATATCAAGCTGGTAATCAAGGAAATCAGAAGAATCAGAGACAGTAAAAAAAATGACTCTGAGGGAGCGTACACTATAAAAGAAAGGGAAAAACCGTGAAAAAGAAAATCTATGTTATAGCGGTGTTAATGATGTTATTGGGCCTTGCCGCCTGCGGCTCCAAGAAGCAGGAAGAAAAGAAAGAAGAGGGTTTTAAACCTGCCCTTGATACTTCTGTCAAAGCCCATATCAAAGTTTCCGGAGGCTACGATAATTTTGAAGCACTGGAAAAAGAGTTTGACCGATTTAACGAGTACTATCCGGGCGTGGAACTGGCATACACAAAAATCGACGACTATAACAACATGATAGGTACGGTTCTGAATGGAAACGATGCGCCTGACATCTATGTCAACAATTCCTGGATGTATGGCCGTGAGCAGTATAAGGATTCCATAAATTATGCCGAGGATCTGTCCGCTTCCGAACTGGGTCTTGAGATTGGCTGCATACGCAGCAACATCCTTCTCAAAACAGATGACGCTACACTGCCCATGGTTCCGGTTTTCTCGAGCACCAACGGCATGCTTGTGAACGAAGATCTGTTCAAAAAGGAAGGACTCAGTGTTCCTGCCACCTATGAAGAAATGGTGTCGGTATGCAAAGCCTTTCGCGAAAAGGGATATGCAAATCCTCTCATGGGCTTCAGTGCAAAGGAGAAAACCTCGCTTTTCACATTGACAAGCTATCCTTACTTCTGCTCGACCGTGGCGCATGATGCTGAGGCAGTCAAAAAACTGAACGCCCTTGAGTCTTCGGCAGGTGAGTATATGCGGCCGACTCTTGAAAAAATGAAACAGTTTCTTAGTGACGGCTGTGTGGATCTTGATGCCTGTGCAGCAATTGAAAACAACTATGATGCCGTGATCCTGCGCTTTTTTGAGGGTGATGTACCCATGATGATATGTTCCGGGGATGCCGTTTCCGGAACAAAAAAGAGGGAAAGCGTTTCGGAAGCGTTTACCGCCAACCCCTTTACCTATACATTTGCACCGATACCAATGTCTGATGAAGGTGCTTATTTCCTTGACTTGCCCAATCTGCAGTTTTCGGTAAACAAAGAAAGCAAAAACCTGGATGTTGCAAATGAGTTTATGCGCTTCCTTATCACTTCAAGGGAACTTAATGAGATGGCAAAGAATAAGGGCCTGATGTCGCCGACTAAGGATCTGTCCTTTAACAGTATTTATGCCGCATTCGGAAACATTCCTGAATCAAGGATTCTGTCGCCCGAGGAGTTCGGCCTGACAGATGATGCGGTAATCCAGTTAAGAATGGCGGTTTATGATTTTGCAACAGGAAAAATGACGATAGATGAGGCCGTTGCCGCCTATGGCAGCTTTACCCAGTAAATGCTATTGAATCTAAAAATATAGCGGCCGTTCAAGCATTTGTACTTGCAAAAACGCACAATTTTTGATATAATCATTGGCGGTGCACTGCGCACCATATTTCTCACAGAATAACCGAAAGGAGAAAAAATATATGGTTTACTCAGCAGAAGTAAAGAACATGTGTCCTGTAACCCAGGGTGTTCACCATGGCGCTGCTCCGATCCCGGAGGAAGCAAAGTGGGTAAAGGCAAAGAAGATCGAGGATATCTCAGGCTATACTCACGGTGTAGGCTGGTGTGCTCCTCAGCAGGGTGCCTGCAAGCTTTCCCTTAACGTAAAGAACGGTGTTATCGAGGAGGCTCTTGTTGAGACTCTCGGATGTTCCGGTATGACTCATTCCGCAGCTATGGCAGCAGAAATCCTTCCCGGACTTACCATTCTTGAAGCACTCAATACAGACCTTGTTTGCGATGCTATCAACACAGCAATGAGAGAGCTCTTCCTTCAGATCGTATACGGACGTACACAGTCCGCATTCTCAGAGGACGGACTTCAGATCGGTGCAGGTCTTGAGGACCTTGGTAAAGGAACCCGTACAATGATCGGTACCACCTACGGTACAAAAGAGAAGGGACCCCGTTACCTCGAGCTTACAGACGGTTATATTACCGATCTCGCACTTGATGAGAACGATGAGATTATCGGTTACAAGTATGTAAACTTCGGAAAGATGATGGATTTCATCAAGAAGGGCGACGATGCCGCTACCGCACTTGAGAAGGCATCAGGCAAGTATGGTCGTGTGGCAGATGCCGTACGCTTCATTGATCCCAGAAAAGAATAATAAAGGAGGAGAGAAGAAATGGCATTATTTGAATCATACGACAGAAGAGAAAAGCAGATCCTCGCAAAGCTTGCCGAGTACGGAATCTCTTCGATTGAGGAAGCTGAAAAAATTACAAAGGATGCAGGTCTTGATGTTTACCACATGGTAGAGAACATCCAGCCCATCTGTTTTGAAAATGCTAAGTGGGCATACACCATCGGTGCTGCCATCGCAATCAAGAAAGGCTGCAGAAAGGCTTCTGAAGCAGCAGCAGCTATCGGTGAGGGACTTCAGTCCTTCTGTATTCCCGGTTCCGTTGCTGACCGCCGTAAGGTAGGTCTTGGACACGGTAACCTCGGAAAGATGCTCCTTGAGGAAGACACAGAGTGCTTCGCATTCCTTGCAGGACATGAGTCTTTCGCAGCAGCAGAGGGTGCTATCGGTATCGCTGAGAAGGCTAACAAGGTTCGTACCAAACCTCTCCGCGTTATCCTTAACGGTCTCGGAAAAGACGCAGCACAGATCATTTCCCGTATCAACGGCTTCACTTATGTTGAGACCGAGTACGATTACTTCACAGGCGAAGTAAAGGAAGTTTTCAGAAAGTGCTACTCCAAAGATGCTAACTCACCTCGTGCAAAGGTTAACTGCTACGGTGCAAACGATGTACAGGAAGGTGTTGCAATCATGTGGAAGGAGAACGTTGACGTTTCCATCACCGGTAACTCAACCAACCCTACAAGATTCCAGCATCCCGTTGCAGGTACCTACAAGAAGGAAAGAGTTGAAGCCGGCAAGAAGTACTTCTCAGTTGCATCAGGCGGTGGTACAGGACGTACACTTCATCCCGATAACATGGCAGCAGGTCCCGCATCTTACGGTATGACCGATACCATGGGAAGAATGCACTCTGACGCTCAGTTTGCTGGTTCTTCTTCAGTTCCCGCACACGTAGAGATGATGGGTCTCATCGGTGCAGGTAACAACCCTATGGTTGGTATGACAGTTTCTGTAGCAGTTTCTATCGAAGAGGCTGCAAAGGCTGGCAAGTTCTAAGCTTCATAAACTGATTGAAACCGATATCCCGGCGGAGTATTCTGCCGGGATATTTTTTTGAGAGTGCGCAGCACGGAAAAATCCGTAATCATATTTTGGGGGAGTTATGATGTAGTTATAAATAAAAACTATAATACCTATTGACATAGTAGACATAAAGTATTATAATGTGCCTTGCAAGTTAGCAATGACTAAGGAGGTAAATAATTTATGATATATGCCGACAATGCTGCCACAACCAAAATGAGTGAGGCAGCGGTCAACAGGATGTTTTCCGTGATCAACGAAAACTTCGGAAATCCTTCAAGTCTTTACAGCCTCGGCCAGAGGGCAAAGGAGATACTTGAGAGTGCAAGGGAGGATGTTGCGAAAGTAATAAATGCCCGGGCAAAGGAAATATACTTTACTTCGGGCGGAAGCGAAGCCGACAACCAGGCAATAATCTCGGCCGCAAAAATCGGAGAGAAGAAGGGAAAAAAGCACATAATTTCCTCAGCCTTCGAGCATCATGCAGTTCTCCATACTCTTAAAAAGCTTGAAAGAGAAGGCTTTGAGGTAACACTTCTTAATGTCCATGAAAACGGACTTGTAGTTCCGGAGGAGGTAGCGTCTGCAATAAGGGAAGATACCTGTCTCGTTACAATCATGTTTGCAAACAATGAAATCGGAACTATTCAGCCGATAAGGGAGATCGGAAAAATCTGCAGGGAGAAGGGTGTGCTTTTCCATACCGATGCTGTGCAGGCAATTGGACATATTCCTGTGGATGTAGAGGCTGACAATATCGATATGCTCTCCGCATCCGGCCATAAATTTCACGGACCTAAGGGTACAGGCTTTCTTTATGTAAAGAAGGGAATACGTCTTCTTAACCTCATCGAAGGAGGTGCGCAGGAACGCGGTAAGCGTGCGGGAACCGAGAATGTGCCGGGTATCGCTGCAATGGCTGTGGCACTTAAGGAAGCTGCGGAAAAGATGGAAGTAAACGCTGCCCATCTTGAGAGGAACCGTAACCGCCTGATAGAAGGCTTAAAGGAAATACCCCATTCCGCAATTAACGGAGACGAAACGAAGAGACTTCCGGGTAATGTGAATTTCTGCTTTGAAGGAATAGAGGGAGAATCACTTTTACTGCTTCTTGATGACAAGGGTATTGCGGCATCGTCTGGCAGTGCATGTACCTCCGGTTCGCTTGATCCGAGCCACGTGCTTCTTGCAATCGGCAGGGTGCATGATGTGGCCCATGGATCCCTCCGTCTTTCAATAGGAGAGGACATAACAGAGAAAGAAGTCGAAACCATCATAAAAAGCGTAAAAGAAGTTGTTGAGTATCTCCGCGGATTTTCACCTATCTGGAGAGATCTGACAAGCGGAAAGAAGCAGTTTATACTGTAGTTTAAGTTATAAAGAAAGGCAAAATCATGGCATTATACAGTGAAAAAGTAATGGATCATTTCAGAAATCCGAGAAACGTCGGAGTGATCGAGGACGCAAACGGTATCGGTGAAGTCGGAAACGCAAAGTGCGGCGATATCATGAAAATGTATCTTAAGATTGAAGATGATATAATAAAGGACGTAAAGTTCGAAACCTTCGGCTGCGGTAGCGCGATAGCATCAAGCTCGATGGCAACCGAAATGATAAAGGGACAGCCGGTAGCAGAGGCTGAAAAGCTTACAAACAAGGCTGTTGCCGAGGCACTTGACGGACTTCCTGACTATAAGATGCACTGCTCGGTGCTTGCCGAGGAGGCAATAAAGTCCGCCCTTGAGGACTACAGAAAGAGACAGGAAAAGTAATTGAACGGAGATTTGGCATGACTCTTACCCAGCTACAATATGTTATTGCGATAGCCGAATGCGGCTCATACAACAAAGCCTCGCAGATACTTTATGTCGCCCAGCCTTCCCTTACCTCGTCGATAAACGAGCTTGAAAAGGAGGTCGGCATAAAGATTTTTTCGCGTAACGGACGCGGTGCGGTATTGACTACCGAAGGCACAGAGTTTCTGGAATATGCAAAGCAGGTAATCTATCAGTATGACAGGCTGCTTGAAAATTTCGGAAGCGGCTCAAAGAGAAAGAAGAGCTTCGGTATTTCGACCCAGCATTATTCTTTTGCGACCAAGGCTTTTGTCGAGCTTGTAAAGTTCTACGGAACCGATGAATATGAGTTCGCAATCCGTGAGACCAAGACCAGGGAAGTGATCGACGATGTAGCGGGACTTAAGAGTGAGATAGGAATACTTTTCCTAAGCGATTTCAACAGGGCAGTGCTCGAGAGACTTTTCAAGACCAGCAGGCTTGAATTTACGCCGCTTACAAAATGCAATGCTTATGTTTACCTGTGGAAAAACCACCCGCTTGCGAAAAATGAAAGCATTACTCTTGCGGATCTTGCAGAGTATCCCTGTCTGATGTTTGAGCAGGGAGAGGATGGCTCATATTATTATTCCGAGGAGATACTTTCGACCAATGTCTATCCGAGAACGATAAAGGCAAACGACAGGGCAACGATGCTGAACCTGATGATAGGCCTTAACGGTTTTACGCTCTGCTCCGGTATTATCTGCGAGGAGCTTAACGGCGGGGACTATATTGCCGTGCCATACAAGGAGGACAGCGAAAATCCGAACAGTATCATGGAAATCGGATATATTAAAAAAGAAGGACTCGAGCTTTCACATATCGGCGAGAGATATATTGAAGAAATAAAAAAATATCTCGGACTTAAATGAGGATACGTATAAAGTAAAATGATTGATAAAGAAAGACTTATCGGACAATTTATTACGCTTACAAGGTTTGACTGCGAATCCTTTTCGGAGACGGAGATTGCGGATTATCTAAGTCTGGAACTTAAGAAACTTGGCCTTATAGTGTCAGAAGATAAAGTGCTTCCGGGTGAAAAATGCAGCGGAAATATTTTTGCATATCTGCCTGCAACTCCGGGTTTTGAGGATAGGGAAAGCATCCTTTTATCCTCGCATATGGACACTGTAAAGCCCGGAATCGCAAAAAAGGCAGTAAGGCATCCGGACGGACGTATCACTTCAGACGGTACAACCGTGCTTGGTGCGGACGATGCAGCGGGACTTGCCGAAATACTTGAGGTTTTAAAAGTAATTAAGGAAGATAAGCCAGCTCACGGAAGGATAGAAGTGGTGTTTTTTGCCGCAGAAGAACCCTACGGACGCGGGAGCGCAGCTTTTGACCCTTCGGTTCTTAAGGCAGGCTACGGATATGTGCTCGACCTTACCGGAAAGGTCGGAACAGCCGCAATATGTGCCCCTACGATCATTGATATTGAAATAAAAATTAAAGGAAAAAGTGCCCATGCAGGCTTTGCACCCGAGGATGGCATAAATGCCCTTAGTATCGCTGCAAAGGCATTGTCGGAAACAGAGTGCGGACGTATTGGTGATGCGACAGTAAATTTTGGCCTGATAAACGGCGGCATCGCAAAGAATATCGTTCCCGGAGAAATCGTGGTAGGCGGGGAAATCAGAAGCACGGACGATGCCCATGCCGAAAAGCTTGCACGGGAGATTGAAAAAAGATTTAACGACGAGGCAGAAAAAGCAGGCGGAAGCGCTGAAATTACAATAGAAAAGAAAATCAAAGCCTACAATATCGATAAAAACGAAAAGGTTGTAAAGCATTTTCTGTCCGCTGCTAAAGAAGCAGGACTTCAGGCAGAGCTTGTTACAACCTACGGAGGCAGCGATGCCAACAACATAAATACCTGGAACATTCCGACCATAGTACTTGCATCTGCAATGATGAATGTTCATACAACCTCCGAATATACCGAGGAGGACGAAATGGTAAAGGCAGCGGAGCTGGTGCTTTCGCTGATTAAATAGTGGGACACGGGGACGGTTCTTTTGTCCCAGATAATAACTTTCACGCCGGTTATAGCCACAAGCTATAACCGGCTATTATTTTGCCGTATTAGTCAAAAGGGTAAAAGTGTGATATGCTCTTACCAAGTCAGACAGATACGAAAACGATATCAGAAATGACAAATCAAAAATGAAAGGAAAAGAGAGAATTATGAGACTGAAAAACATTACTAAGAAAGCAGGAGTATTTTTACTCACAGCGGCACTTGCCGCAGGAATCGCAGGAGGATGCGGAAAGGAAAGCAGTTCATCAAGCAGCTCTGGCAGCTCGGAATCAGCAAAGAAAGTTGAAAACGTAGGTACACTTAATGTATCCTTCCCGACAGGAAACATCAGGGTAGCAGTTAACATCCTGGCACTTAAGCTCGGATACTTCGAGGAAGAGGGAGTTAAAGTAAATCCCGTAAACCTCTCCGGAATGAACGCACTGACAGCTATCAACGAGGGAGACGGACAGCTGGACATCCTGACAGTCGGTTTTGTTCCCGACCTTCAGGCACTTGCTTCCGGATATGATCTTAAGTTCATCGCAGGAACCGCAGTTGAGGGCGGTGCAGTGATCGCAAAGAAGGGCAACGCAGACAAGTTCAAGAGTGATTCAACAAAGATCGATCTTGAGGCAGTAACCGGAGCACAGCTCGGATTTGTAAGAAACGAATCGGCATGGGTCGTAGCAAGACAGTACCTTCTCGATAACGGAGTTTCAGCCGATAAGATCAAGGAAATCGAAGATGAAAAGAGCGGAAGCATCAAGTACTATGAAGAGCCCATCAACACCGCTCAGGCAGTTCAGAAGGGTGAAATCGAAGTAGGTTTTCTCCCGATGGAATTTGCACTCCTTTATGCAGATGCTTATGATCTTGAAATCATTGTAGCAGCCGGAGACCTCCAGCCCGATTATGTATGCTGCCGTGAGGTAACATCCTCAAAGAAGCTTGCAGACAGCAAGGCAGCCTTCGTAGCCTATGAAAAAGCAAGAATCAGAGCCTTCGAGTATTACAAGAAGGGTGAGACCGATGCTGATGTAAAGAGCAAGGTAGTAAATACCATAGCAGATTACTCAGGCAAGGAAAAGGATTATGTTGAGACCTATCTTTACGGCGGAGTTACAAAGTATGCGACCGATCCCAACACAAACGGTATCGTAAAATATGTTGAGGCAGCCTACAACTCAGGACTTCTTTCAAGTGCAGCCGTTGATTTCTCAAGCTACGACATCAAGCAGAACATCGACTCATCAGCCTACAAGGAGGCACTTGACTCACTGCTTAAGGATAACCCCGACAACGAAGTATATAAGAGCCTTTCGGAGCAGTATTCAAAGGCAAACTAAGGAGGAAAGCAATGGGAATAAGTTGTGATCTGAATTTTGCAAGAAAAAATGCTAAAGGTACGGCACCGGAATATACCGATGCCGAGGCCGAAGAGCATGCAAGGGAAAGGGGGGTCAACCCCCGTCCCAAGGAGACCATCTCCGAAATAGACGAGCGCGGCGCATTCATCCGCCAGCCCAACGCCTTCATAAAACCTTTCGGCACAAAGGAAAGCGACAACAAAGCAGAGGCAGGAAGGTTTGCAATCTACTGGGCACACGGCTGCAACTGGTCAAACAGACCGGTGATCGCAAGGGACATCTTAGGACTCCAGGATGTGATAGCCGATGTGACTACAACCCAGAGTGGCGAGACCAACAAATACGGTCATGGATTTGCAGACCAGCCGGGACATAAGGATGCGCTCTCGGGAGCATATTTCCTAAGCGAGTTCTATAAAAACGGAAACCCGGATTTCAAGGGAAGGGCGACGACACCTGCTTTCGTTGATATCAAGGAAAATAAGACGGTAAACAACGATTACCACAGACTGTCAAACTACATTGAAGTATTCTTCAGACCCTTCCAGAAGCCCGACGCACCGGATCTTTACCCGGTTCGCTTCAGAAAAGAAATCGATGAGCTTAACGACTGGCTTTTCCCTCATGTGAACAATGCACATTACCGCATGGCATTCTGCCAGTCCTATGTAGCACATCATGAAGCCTACGAGGACTTCTTCGATTCACTTGAAAAACTGGACAAGAGACTTGAAACCAACCGTTTCCTTTTCGGCGACTACATTACCGATTCGGACATCAGACTATACGTGACCATCGTCCGCTGGGAGACCTGGTATTATCAGAATGTAGGCCCTTTAAAGAAGAGAGTGACCGAGTATAAAAATCTCTGGGGCTACATAAAGGATCTCTTCGGAGTGCCTGAGTTCCACAAATATACCTTCTTCGATTTCAGATATGACAAGAACGATGACAACAGGCTGATGAAACCGTATGAAGGCAGGATCGCTGCACAGGTGCCCTACGAGGAACTCTGGAAGAGCGACGGTGAAAGAAGAAAGCTTTCAAAGAACCCCGACAAATTATATTTCTCACACCCCGATGGTGAGAGCATTGAGGATTACTACTCGGAAATTTCGGAAACCATCTGGAACAGCCCGAACGATAAGGACAGGGATCCGTTCAACTTCAGACCAGAATTCGATGTTACGGTAAATCCGATAAAGGACAGATATTAAAAGAAACAGAGGCAGGAAATGAGCAGAAGACTTTTTGAAAACATAGAAGAGCTGACGGGCATGACACCGATGGTGCACCTTTCAGGCTTTGAAAAAGAAAAAAACGCCAAGGGTAAGATCATCGGCAAGCTTGAGTTCCTTAACCCCGCAGGGAGCATTAAGGACAGAGTAGCAATAGCGATGATAAAAGATGCGGAAGAAAAGAAGCTTCTCACTCCTTCCTCTGTGATCATCGAACCCACAAGCGGCAACACCGGCATCGGCCTTGCCGCTTTTGCTGCGGCTAAGGGCTACAGAGTGATACTCACAATGCCCGACAGCATGAGCATAGAACGAAGAAGACTTCTTAAAGCCTACGGTGCCGAGCTGGTGCTTACCGAAGGAAAGCTTGGCATGAAGGGCGCGATAAAAAGAGCAGCCGAGCTTCTACGTGAAATACCGGGCAGCTTTATAGCAGGGCAGTTTACCAACGAGGCAAACCCCAGGGCACATTACCTTACGACAGGACCTGAAATATGGAAGGATACCGAGGGTGAGGTTGACATACTTATTGCAGGAATAGGCACGGGCGGAACCATAAGCGGTGCCGGAAAATACTTAAAAGAGAGAAATCCCAAAATTAAGATCATAGGTGTTGAACCCGAGGCTTCTGCAGTGCTTTCAAAAGGCTATGCAGGACCTCACGGAATTCAGGGAATAGGCCCAGGCTTTGTTCCCAACACCCTGAATACTTTGATCTATGACGAGATAATCACGGTAAAAGACGCAGATGCCGTTGAAACGCTTAAGCAGGTTGCAAAAAGCGACGGAGTGCTGGCCGGAATATCGTCGGGCGCAGCACTTTATGCGGCAGCAAAGGTTGCCCAGAGAAATACCGCGAGAAGAAAAAACATAGTTGCCATTCTTCCGGACGGCGGCAGCAGATATCTCGGAGGACTTTACGGAGAGTAAGATGAGCGAAGGAAACATCATTGAAATAGAAAATTTAAGCTTTGATTATGTGGACAGAAAAAGCCGCTTCGGAGCCATAAAGGATGTAAATCTTGAGGTAAAAAAGGGCGATTTCATATGCGTCCTCGGTTCATCGGGCTGCGGAAAGTCAACGCTTTTAAAGCTTCTTGCAGGACTTTTAAAGCCTGCCAAGGGAAGCATCAGGGTTAACGGAAATACTGTTAACGGCCCCGGAGTTGACAGGGCAGTGGTTTTCCAGCACTACTCACTTTTTCCCTGGCTTGACGTAAGGTCCAATGTTATCTTCGGTATCAGACAGGGCAACGGAAAGCACACAAGGAAGGAAGAAAAAAAGCTTGCAGCAGAATATCTTGAGGCAGTCGGACTTCTGGAGGTTGCCGGCAAATATCCCGCACAGCTTTCCGGCGGCCAACAGCAGAGGGTTGCGGTTGCAAGGGCTCTGGCCCTTGAGTCCGAGATACTTTTGATGGACGAGCCCTTCGGCGCGATAGATCCGAGACTCAGGCTTGAGCTTCAGGAACTTGTCGGAAGGCTTTCGACAGAAAAGAAGAAAACAGTGGTATTCATTACCCATGACATAGACGAAGCAATACTTCTTGCCGACAGGATAATAGTAATGGAACCTGGACGTATAAAGCTAAGCGTGGACATAAACCTTGACAGACCGAGAAAAAGAGAAAATCTGGTCGGAACCGAGGAATATAAAGAGCTCTACAAAAAGCTTACGGTTTCATTCTACGACGGCTTTGCCGGAGCAATTGAAGGGGAGGTAAGACTGTAATGGATAATAATGAAAAAAGAAGTCTGATCGCACCCTTAATTGTGTTGGTTTTATTCGGAGTCAACCTGGCACTGACACTTAAGCTGTCATATCAGACGGAACATAAGAGAATATATGAAAGCAATGCCTACATTTTTGTTCTCGTGCTTATCCTTGTGATCTACATTATCAGGTATTTCACCTCGCGAAAGAAAAGCACTTCGGATCTGGCAATACTGATATTCGGATTTTTCATGCTGTGGGAGCTTGCATATAAACTCGGATGGATACATAACGATCTTCTGATACCCTCACCCGAAGGACTTTTCCATGTGTTTGTCGAAAAGCCGAAGGAGATAAGGGAAGACGTTGTCGGTTCGGTTCAGCTCTTGTTCTGGGGCTTTCTGCTTGCAATAGTTCTTGGAACAGTTCTTGGACTTTTAGCAGGTCTCGTTGCAAGAATAAGGGAGGTTCTGATACCGGTATCAAATGCGGTAACACTTATCCCGCCTCTGATGTTTTCGGCATATTTTATCATGCTTCTGCCCACCTTCAGATCGGCCGCGATCGCAGTAATATTTTTCGCAGTATTCTGGCCGACCTTTCAGGGCACGGTACAGAGAGTCGGACAGATTGACAAAAAGATAATCGAAGCCGCACGTACCATGGGCGTCGGAACCGCAGGTATGCTTTTCAAGGTGATTTTCCCCTACTGCCTGCCAGGAATAATTCAGAGCTTTTCAAAAAGCCTTCGCGGCGCATTCATGTGCCTTACCGGAGCCGAAATGCTCGGAATCAATCTTGGTATCGGCTTCTTCATCGAAAAATATAAAAGCTTTGCCGATTACCGCTGCGTCCTTGCCGGAATACTTACAGTCGGAGTGATAACGACGATAATCGACATTTTAATCGGAAAACTTGAGAAAGCCATAATAAAGTGGAACTAAATAGTAAAATGAAATAAACATAATACCAAAAAGGAGTTTAAAATGAGAGTCTACGAAAGCATTACGGAGCTTGTGGGAAACACTCCGCTCCTTCACTTAAAGAAAATCGAGGAAAAGGAAGAGCTTGTTGCAAAACTTTACGGAAAGCTCGAGTTCTATAACCCGGGCGGTTCCGTAAAGGACCGTATCGCCCTTAACATGATCGAGTCCGCAGAAAAGGACGGAAGGCTTAAACCCGGCGGTACAGTGATCGAAGGCACAAGCGGAAACACAGGAATCGGTATCGCTGCGGTATGTGCAGCCAAGGGCTATAAGGCAGTCATCTGCATGCCGGAAAACATGAGCAAGGAAAGAATCAGCATCCTTAAGGCCTATGGTGCCGAGGTGCATCTTACACCCGCAGAAAAAAGCATGGGAGGAAGCGGCGAAAAGGCAAAGGAAATAATAGAAGCTACACCAAATGCCTTTAATCCCGGCCAGGGCGGAAATCCCGACAACCCCGGTGCACATTATAAATCGACCGGTCCTGAAATATGGAGGGACACGGACGGAAAAATTGATATCCTGGTTGCCTGCGCGGGCACAGGCGGAACGATTTCCGGAACCGCTAAATATCTGAAGGAAAGAAATCCGAACATAAAGACCGTTGCGGTCGAGCCTACCGGAAGTGCGTTGCTTAACGGAGGCGAGCACGGACCCCACAAGATACAGGGTATCGGCGGCGGATCGATTCCTCCCGTAACCGACAGAACGATGATCGATGAGGTCATTGACGTAACCGACGAGCAGGCCTATGAATATACAAGACTTGCGCCGAAAACAGAAGGAATACTGATTGGAATTTCTGCAGGTGCAGCACTTTATGCCGCAACTCTTGTAGCCAAAAGGGAAGAGAACAACGGCAAGACGATAGTAGTCATCTTCCCCGACGGAGGAGACCACTATCTTTCGGTGGAGGACTTATTCTGATGAAAGCAATAAAAGTAAAAACCGAGGCTGAACGCACAGGTGTCCATTACGTCAGGACCGAGGCCATGGTCATGGGCTTCAGCATTTCTCCTTACGGGGAGTTTGCCGATGACAAGCCTGACAGTGAATATGTGCTTGTGACAGACGACAATGACAAGCCGCTTTCAACCTGCAGGATAGTTTACGGAACGGACGATAAAGGAGAACGCTTCGGAAAAATCGAACGTGTTGCAACCGTTTCATATGCACGCGGCATAGGCGCGGGGAGAATCGGAATAGAGGCAGCCGAGGAAATCATTAAAGCACAGGGCGTAAAGAAGATAATCATTACAAGCCGTGACGAAGCACAGGGCTTCTATGAGAAGCTGGGCTACACTGCCTATCCCGGTTATGAACCGGATTTTCTGGCCCACGGGCCTCATGGTGAGCTTCCGTTACCCGAAGTGATAAGGTCTGCTCCGGATAAGGAAAAGGAAGAAAAGAAAAAACAGGTTTTCAGCTTCGCATGTGTCTACATGGAAAAAAATATTTAGAACAGCTATCGTTAAAACCAGGAGGGAATATGTATAACAAATTTGAAACACTATGCGTACACGGCGATGTCCACAGGCAGCCGGACGCCAACAGAGCGATATCATATCCTATATACCAGACGGCATCCTTCTCCCATATCAAGCTCGGACACAATCAGTCAGGCTTTGATTATTCAAGGGAATCGAATCCCACAAGGTCATATCTTGAGGAAACTCTTGCAAGCCTTGAGGGAGCGGCTGATGCTCTGGCGTTTTCATCCGGGATGGCGGCAATCTCGGTCTGTTTTGAAGCCTTTAAGCCAGGCGATCACATAATATGCACCGACGACCTGTACGGCGGTGCGGTAAGGCTTTTTAAACTTATAAGCGAAAAAAACGGTTATGAGATCGAGTATGTGGATACGGGGGATGAGGAGAGGATAAAGGAAAAGATCAGACCCGAAACAAGGGCCATATATGTTGAAACACCCTCTAATCCCATGCTCCATGTGACCGATATAAGAAGAACGGCCGAAATAGCACATGAAAACAATGCGTTGCTTATAGTCGATAATACTTTTCTCTCGCCGTATTTTCAGAATCCTCTTGCTCTCGGCGCCGACATAGTCGTGCACAGCGGTTCCAAGTTCCTTGCCGGACATAACGATACCATCTGCGGTTTTCTGTGCACCGCCGATGAGGAAAGAGCAAAAAATTACAGGCTGCTTGCAAAGACCACCGGTGCCGCGCTTGCGCCCTTCGATTCGTGGCTTGTATTAAGAGGCATCAAAACTCTTGCGCTCCGCCAAAGAAAGCAGGAGGAAAATGCCGGGAGGCTGGTCTGTTGGCTTAAGGAAAGAGAAGAAGTCGAGGAGGTTTTCTATCTCGGTCTTCCGGAGCATAAGGGCTATGAGCTCAACAAAAAGCAGGCAAGAGGCTTTGGCAGCATGATTTCGTTTAAGGTAAAGAATGAAGAAATAGCACTGAGGCTCTTAAAAAACGTAAGGCTTATCACCTTTGCCGAGTCACTCGGCGGAGTGGAGAGCCTGCTGACATATCCCAAGGTGCAGACACATCCGGATGTTCCCGAAAACGTAAGGCAGAAGCTTGGCATAGACGAAAAGCTTTTAAGGCTTTCGGTCGGAATAGAGGATGCGGAGGATCTGATAAATGATCTCAGGCAGGCTTTTGAAAAATAGTTCTTGCAGGTAAAAAGGTGACAAGGCAAAATAAGAAATCCTGTTTTCTAAAATTAAATATTATGCTATAATATAGGCATCGGTTGAAAAAAACATCCGGTGCCTGTTTGCTTTTAAGTTCGTTTTAGGTGAAGATGTTATTATTACAGGCATAGAATGACTGAACAGGAGGACTGAGCATGAGACTTTTACTTGCCGAGGATGAAAAGGAATTATCACGTGCGCTGGTTGCAGTGCTTACCAAAAATAATTATACAGTAGATGCCGTTTACAACGGCGAGGATGCCCTTGACTATGCAAAAGAGACCGATTATGACGGAATAATCCTTGATGTCATGATGCCTGTGATGGATGGTATAGAGGCTCTTAAAAGAATGCGCAAGGCAGGAGTTTCAACGCCTGTCATCATGCTGACCGCAAAGGCAGAGGTAAATGACAGGATAGCGGGACTTGATGCGGGAGCTGATGATTATCTTCCCAAGCCATTTGCAATGGGTGAGCTTCTTGCACGCCTTCGTTCGATCACAAGAAGAAAAGGTGAAGTGGTTTCCGAGAAACTTGAGTTCGGAGACATATATCTTGACATTTCCGCGGCTGAGCTCGGAAACGGAAAGGAAAGCTACAGGCTGACCCATAAGGAGTTTCAGGTTATGGAACTTCTTCTTAAAAATTCCGGCAATCTGATCTCAACCGAAAGAATGCTGGATCAGGTATGGGGCTATGATTCAGACGTTGAAATAAATGTAGTGTGGGTTGCGATATCATCGCTCAGGAAAAAGCTGACGGGCATGAAAAGCAATGTGGAAATCCAGGCTGTAAGGGGAATTGGCTATACCCTGAAGCAGAAGTGAGGCGCGCGTGTATAAACAGCTGAGAAAAAGATTTATAGCGGCGTCAATGGCAGGCATGCTTTTAGTTACTCTGATTGTTGTCGGCGCTATCAATATAATCAATTTCGTCAATGAAAAAAAATCCATAAACGAAATGCTTGAATTCATCAACAACTTCAGCATGGACATGTCCGGAAAAGATGGAAAACAGGACAGGGACAAGGGTTTCAGGCCTGAGGAAATGCCTGGTGAATTGCCGGGTGAAATGCCTGCAGATCTTCCGGAGGATATGAAGAATAACCGCGGCGACGGAGAAAACGATGATTTCAGGCGCTGGAACCGGGATGATCTGAAAAGAGGCTTCGACCGTATCAATTTTACCGCAGAAACCCAGTATACGACTCGATTTTTCATAGTGGAATTTGACAGCGACGGTACGATTGTAAGGACGGATACAACAAGCATCGCCGCAATAGACAACGATGAGGCTCAGAAGATAGCCGCAAGGCTGTACAAGGGAAAGCAGCAGAGCGGAAGAGACGGTTATTATTACTATAAGGAATATGAAACCGAAAACGGCAGCTGCCTTGTTTATCTGGACTGCACTAACGAGATACTGCAGTCGAGAAAACTCCTTCTTATTTCACTTGGGGTTGCTCTTGCAAGTCTTGTGATGGAATTTATCCTTCTGTGGTTTTTCTCCAAAAAGGTTGTTAAGCCTGTGGCGGAGAGTGTCGAAAAGCAGAAGTCCTTTATCACGGATGCGAGCCACGAGCTGAAAACACCGCTCACCATTATTTCCGCAAATACCGAAGTGCTTGAAATGATGGACGAAAAGAATGAGTGGACCGAAAGCATCAAAAACCAGACTGTTAGGCTTTCAAAGCTTATCAATGAAATGGTTTATCTTGCAAAGATGGACGAGGAAAAGAGAGAGCTCACAATGGAGAATTTCAGTCTTTCGAATGCCGTGAATGAAGTAGTAATGCCTTTTGAAACCGTGGCAAAAAGCAAGGGCTTTTCGTTTGATACCGAAATAGAAGATAATATTGATTTCCACGGGGATGAGGCCGCCGTCAGGCAGATGGTCTCGATTTTCATGGACAACGCCATGAAATATACCGGTAAGAATGAAGCAGGCGAGGAAAAAATAAAAGTGAGCCTGCAAAGGAAGAATAAAAAAGCAAGGCTCACGGTTTACAATACATGTGAGAAAATCGACAAGGAAACTTTGTCGAGGCTGTTTGAACGTTTCTACCGTGTTGACAAGTCAAGGTCGCGTGAGACGGGTGGCAGCGGCATAGGCCTTTCGATAGTACAGGCAATCGCCGATAAACATAAAGGCCTTAACGTAAGGGCAGACAGCAAGGCCGAAGGAACGATTGAGTTTATTGCAGATTTCGAAATCAAAAAATAAAAAGAAAAGAGAGGGCCTCAACCCTCTCTTCAGACTGAAGACAAAGTCCGAGGCTATACCAGCCTCGGACTTAACTATTTTATGAACAAAAAAGTGCCGAAAGCCTTGTATTTTCTGGCTTTTCGGCACTTTTTATGGTATAATAAATATATCAAATTTGAGAGGTATT
>JAFRWN010000072.1 GCA_017437965.1 Lachnospiraceae bacterium | reverse complement strand
TTGAGGAGGTTCATACAGGAGATGTTTTTGTGGTAAGACCGGGTGGCAGCATTCCCGTCGACGGTGTTGTGGTATATGGTTCATCGTCGGTCGATGAATCTGCACTCACAGGTGAAAGCATTCCTGTTGATAAGGAAGAAGGTACTCCGGTATCTGCGGCTACAATAAACAAGTCGGGCTATATACGTTGCCGCGCCACAAGAGTCGGAGAGGATACCACGCTTTCGCAGATAATAAAAACGGTATCAGATGCTGCGGCAACAAAAGCTCCGATTGCCAGAATTGCCGATAAAGTATCCGGCATTTTTGTTCCTGCCGTTATGGCGATTGCACTTCTGACGCTTGGTGGCTGGCTGATAGCCGGCAAAGAATTCAGCTTTGCAATTGCAAGAGCAATATCAGTACTTGTTATCAGCTGCCCGTGTGCGCTTGGACTTGCCACACCAGTAGCGATAATGGTTGGCAGCGGCGTCGGTGCCAAAAACGGAATTCTTTATAAAACAGCAGCATCCCTTGAGGCTGTCGGCAGGGCAAATATTGTTGCACTTGATAAGACCGGCACCATAACCGAGGGAAAACCGGATGTTACCGATATCATCCCTTTTGGTGTAAGTGACGATGAGCTGCTTATCTATGCTTCGGCACTTGAAGCAAAGAGCGAACATCCTCTGGCAAAGGCAATTGTTGAAAAAACTGCCGGCATGAACATTCCCGAAGTCACGGATTTTATGGCACTCGCGGGAAACGGGCTTTCGGCTAACCTTTCCGGCGAGGTCCTTGAAGGAGGCAGCTACAAATATATTTCTCAGAAATATGACATTCCTGCGGAATATACGGCGAAAATTACCGCATTATCAGACGAAGGTAAAACCCCCTTATTGTTTACAAAGGGTGGCAGTTTTATCGGCATTATCGCGGTTGCGGACACTATAAAAAGTGATTCGGCAGCTGCAATCGGCGAGCTGAAAAACATGGGTATAAATGTATATATGCTTACCGGTGATAACGAACGCACAGCAGCCGCGATAGGAAAACAGGCAGGTGTTGACGAAGTGATTGCAGGAGTGCTTCCGGATGGTAAATCACAGAAAATAAGCAGCCTGAAAAATCAGGGTAAGGTCATTATGGTCGGTGATGGCATAAACGATGCTCCGGCTCTGACTACGGCTGATACCGGAATTGCAATAGGTGCTGGTGCGGATGTTGCAATAGATGCGGCGGATATTGTTGTAATGAAGAACAGGCTGACGGATGTTTCGGCTGCAATACGACTTAGCCGTGCGACCATAAGAAATATCCATGAGAATCTTTTCTGGGCATTTATATATAACGCTGTCTGTATACCTCTTGCAATGGGACTGTACGGTATTGAAATGAAGCCGGCCTATGGGGCAGCGGCGATGGCTCTCTCAAGCTTTTGCGTGTGCATGAACGCGCTGAGGCTTAATCTCGTAAAGATACATGATGCAAGTCATGATAAAAAAATAAAAGCTAAGACAAAAAAAACGGAGGAAAAAACAATGACAAAGACTTTGAAAATCGAAGGTATGATGTGTGGGCACTGTGAGGCAAGAGTGAAGAAAACTCTTGAAGCAATCGATGGTATTGAAAACGCAGTTCCGGATCATAACGCAAATACTGCTGTTATCACGCTCAGCAAGGATGTATCTGTTGATGTTATCAAGGCAGCTATTGAGGCTCAGGATTATCAGTTCATTGGGATTGAATAGCTAGCCGAACTATAAAGAAAACAAAGTATAAAAGAAAATGCCGCGGAGGGGCGGCATTTTTCTTTATATATGGTATTCAGCTAATCGGTAATTGGCTTATGTTAAATTGTATGACTTATTATACGAGTGCTACTCCAAGTGCTTTGCATGCGGCGAGGGCATCTTCATCGGGAGCATCGTTTGCCATTACGCAGTCTGTGGCAAGAACTGCACCGGCTGCTTTGATGTCCTCTTCCCAGTTTCTCATCCATTCGCCGTCACCCCAGCCGTAAGAGCCGAAGAGGGCTACCTTTTTTCCGGAGAGTTTATCTTTTATGCCGTCGTACATGGGCTGGAATTCGTCCTCCTCAAGTACTTCGGCACCCATTGCGGGACAGCCGAAGGCTAAAGCGTCATAATCGGAAGGAGAGAAGTCGTCATAACTTCCGCTTGCAAAAACGCTTATTTCAGCGCCTGCATTTTTTGCTGCATCGGCTACTGCGTTCGCCATTGCTTCGGTATTGCCTGTTCCGCTCCAGAAAACTACTGCTATTTTACTCATGTTTTTATATTCCTTTCACTATATATTTATGTTGCAACTGCAAGCTCATTTAAGGGTACGCCCTGTTTTGATTTGCAGCACAGACATTCGGTGCACCTGTTAAATGCAAGGAAGGTTTTCTTTGCATCCTGTTCGTTGTGGTAGACCTTCCAGCAGCCGCAAAGCTTACAGCTGTCTTTATTGTCGATAAAACCGATCACATCCTCTGCGGGATATCCCAGGAAAAATCCTATTTCATGGGGGAATATCCTGCTGTTTTTTATGTGCCATATGAGTTTTGAAAGGCACAAACCCGGCTTTAACGGGTTATAACCTTTTCCGGAAAGATACTTTTTCGCGAGCTTTTCCGAAAGATCTGCCTTAAGCTTCTTTGGCCGGTAGACATAAATCAGTGCACGATTGTTTTTGTAGGAGAAGGGAAGCACCCTTAGTCCTTTTTCGCCAAGTCGTCGGTTCAAATCCCGGATGTCGTTTCTTAGTTCTTCCTCCGAACTGTAAAAAACCGAAAATAAGTTTGCTGTTTTCAGTCCGGCAAGCGTTGGGGCGCAATGCCGGACCAGTTCGTATTCTACCATCAGGCTTCTGCGGTTAGCATCTGCTAACCTACCTCGTTTATATTAGAGTTAGCGTCTGCTAACCCTTACGATTTGTTAGAATACTACATTTTTCGGATAATGTCAAGAACTTTTTTTATATAAATATTTAAGTCGGCTGTCTATAAAAAAGGCTTGACAAATTACTGTTTATAATGTAAGTTAGCAATAGCTAACGGTTAGCAAAGACTAACCGAACAATATTTTATTTCACTACGGAGGAAAAGAGAGTGGGAAAAACAGAAAAATATGATCACATGAAGCTGATCAGACAGTATGCGGGAGGGCATAGCACACTGATTACGCTGGGGCGCTTCCTTGCGGCAGTCAGTGCGGTGCTGACACTTATCCCGTACTATGAGTTGTGGAAGATCATCAGATGCGCGGTAAAAGGCGAGGATACCGACAAAATCAAGGTATATGCCTGGTCTGCGGTGGCAATGATAGTTGGAGCCCTGTTTATATATATCGGAGCCCTGCTTTGTACGCACGTGGCGGCATTCAGGGTTCAGGCCAATATGAGAAGCTCGCTGATGCGGAGGATCATCACACTTCCTCTGGGAGTTTTTGACGAGGACGGCACCGGTAAGATCAGGCGTATAGTCAACGACTCGACCGCAGCAACCGAGACCTATATCGCACATACCCTTGCCGACAAAACCGTGGCAGCGATAACACCTGTCGGTCTGTTGGTTCTGGTATTTGCGTTTAATTGGAAAATCGGTCTTTTCTGCATGATCCCTGCACTTATCGGCTTTGCCTGCATGATGAGCATGATGGGAAAGGATATGCAGGAAAAGATGAAGCAGTACCAGGATGCTCTTGAAACCATGAGCAGTGAGGCTACGGAATATGTCAGAGGTGTTCCTGTCGTAAAGACCTTCGGCCAGACGGTGCATTCATTTAAGCGTTTCAAAGCCTGCATAGACGGTTTCTGCAAATGGACCACGGATTACACCCTGATGTTAAGATTTCCGATGACCGGTTTCATGACCTGCATCAACTCCATTTTTGCATTTATCGTAATTGCCGCTTTTGTCATAACGAAAAATGGAACGTCAAATGCAGACATACTTAACATAATGTACTACATCATCATTACGCCGCTGATCACGATTGCACTCACAAAGATTGCATATTCCGGCGAAGCCGAGATGAATCTTATCGATGCCCTTAAGCGTGTTGACAGGATTATGGAAATCGAGCCTCTTAAAGAGAGTAAGTCGGACAGAAAACCTGCAGACCACGGCATAACACTTAAAAATGTCAGCTATCGCTACAAGGGTGCAGGCCGTGATGCCGTAAGCAATGTTTCGATAAATATAAAACCGGGCGAGCATGTGGCACTTGTGGGACCTTCCGGTTCAGGTAAAACAACTCTAGCCGAGCTGATGGTAAGATTCTTTGATGTAACGGAAGGTGAAATCGCTCTTGGAGGAGTGAATGTAAAGGAAATGTCCTCAGCTGAGCTTATGAGACAGGTCTCCTTTGTGTTCCAGGACAGCAGGCTGATAAAGAAATCAATATTTGAAAATGTTAGAATGAGTAAGCCGTCTGCATCCGAAAAAGAAGTACTTGATGCACTTGAAAAAGCCCAGTGCATGGATATAATTGAGAAGCTTCCGAACGGAATACATACAGTGATAGGAGAAACGGGAACATATCTTTCAGGCGGTGAACAGCAGAGGATCACGATTGCGAGAGCGGTTCTTAAGGATGCACCGATACTGATTCTGGACGAGGCTACCGCCTTTGCCGATCCCGATAACGAGACCAGGGTTCAGGCAGCATTTGAGGAACTGTCAAAGAATAAGACTCTTATCATGATCGCGCACAGGCTCAGTACCGTAATGAATGCGGACAGGATTTTTGTCATGGATGATGGCAAGTGCGTCGAATCCGGAAATCATGAAGAGCTGATGGAGAAGAACGGTTTGTACAGATGCATGTTTGACGAATATACAAAATCCATTGAGTGGAAGGTAGGTGCGTAAGTTTGAAAATGAATTTTCAAACCCTTCGATGCCAAGAGGCATCTCAGGGCACCATGCCGTGTGGCATGGCACAAAAGATGATAGAAAAGCTTCAACATAAATATGCCCTGTCAAGGCAGGGTGCGGTCGATATGGTAAAGGCCTGCATCAGCGTTGCAATTACCGACATTGTTCTTATGATGCCGGCAGGAATACTTTATATGCTGATCAAAGACCTTCTCGAAGACGGACTTGATAAAGAAAGGATTCCTTTTTATGCGATAAGTTCGGTTGCGGTGATAATACTTATGGCGATAACCAATTATATTCAGTACAATGCCACTTTCCTTACTACTTACAAGGAAAGCGGAGTGAGAAGAACCACCATAGCCGAGAAACTGAGAAAGCTGCCGCTTTCATATTTCGGAAAAAAGAATATTGCGGACCTGACCACCAATATCATGGGCGACTGCGCAATGATAGAGACCGCATCGAGCCACTGGATACCGGAACTTATCGGTGCGATTGCTTCTGTAAGCCTTGTGGGCGTCAGCATGTTTATATTCTTTGACTGGAGAATGGTGCTTGCAAGCTTCTGGGTAATTCCCGTTGCATTCCTTATCGTAGTTACCTGCTCGGGTGCGGAGAAGAGGGCGGTCAGAAAGAACCAGGCCATAAAGCTTGCCATGTCCGACGGAATCCAGGAATGCCTAGAATCCATCAGGGATCTTCGTGCCAACAATGCCGAGAACAGTTACATGGAAGAGCTTGACGGCAAGATAAAGAAGGTTGAAAAGTTTGCACTGTTTACCGAGCTTAAGATGGCGGTATATGTGAATTCGGCGGCCATTATCCTTAAGATAGGAATCGGAACCACGGCGGTTGTCGGAGGCACCTTGTTTACAAAGGGTGAGATCAGCCTGCTTACCTTCTTCATGTTTCTGATGCTGGTTTCAAGATTGTATTCGCCGATGGAGATCACGCTCCAGAACTTCGCAGCGATCATTGCAACAGGAATACAGTGCGAGCGTCTGGATGAGGTGCTGTCACATGAGACGCAGTCGGGTTCCGAGAAACTTGACAATAACGGTTATGATATTGTATTTGACAGTGTAGGCTTCAAGTATGACGACAATACGGATGTTCTGAAAAATGTGAGTTTTACCGCAAAACAAGGTGAAGTTACCGCACTGATAGGACCCTCAGGCGGAGGAAAGACCACAATATCAAGGCTTGCAGCAAGGTTCTGGGATGCGGACAGCGGAAAGATCACACTTGGCGGAGCGGATATATCAAAGATCGATCCGGAGACCCTGCTTTCAAAATATTCCATAGTGTTCCAGGACGTGACCTTGTTCAACAATTCCGTAATGGAGAATATCCGTATCGGAAAGAAGGGGGCCAGCGATGCAGAGGTAATGGAGGCTGCAAGGCTTGCCAACTGCGACGAGTTTGTAAATCTTCTTCCTGATAAGTATAATACGAACATAGGCGAAAACGGAAGCGAGCTTTCGGGGGGTGAAAGACAGAGGATATCGATAGCAAGGGCCTTTCTTAAGGATGCCCCTGTAATTCTTCTGGACGAGGCTACTGCAAGCCTTGACGCCGAAAACGAAACTGCAATCCAGGAGGCTTTGTCAAGGCTGATAAAAAACAAGACGGTGCTTATCATCGCACACCGCATGAGGACTATTGCCAATGCAGACAATATTGTTGTGCTTAAGGATGGCGTGGTCGCAGAGCAGGGAAGTCCCGAATTCCTTTCGGGCTATGACAGTATTTACAGTCGCATGACTGCAAGGCAGCTTATTTCACAGAACTGGAAGATGTAAGTGCCTAAAACCAGAAAATTCTTGAACTGTAACGGATTTTTTGATAAAATTATTCTAAAACAAGGGAGGTGAAGAATGTGTGGCAGATCCTGATAATTCCGTTCCTCGGAACAAGTCTTGGAGCAGCGTGCGTTTTTTTCTTTAAAAAAGGTGTGGGCGAAAGGCTTCAGAAATCATTTACCGGTTTTGCATCGGGCGTGATGGTTGCCGCATCATTCTTCAGCCTCATTCTTCCGGCTCTTGACCAGACCAAAGATATGGGAAGGCTTGGCTTTGTTCCGCCTGCGATAGGTTTTGCACTCGGAATGCTTTTTCTTCTGGTTCTGGACATGCTTATTCCGCATATGCATCTGGATTCAAGTGAGGAAGGTGTTGAAAGCGGTCTTAAACGGACAACCAAGCTGGTGCTTGCCGTGACGCTACACAACATTCCCGAGGGTATGGCTGTCGGAATTGTATGTGCGGGCTGGATGTACGGAGACGAAAAAGTGAGCTTCATGGGCGCGCTTTCCCTTGCCATCGGTATTGCGATACAGAACTTTCCGGAGGGGGCAATTATTTCTATGCCGCTTCTGGCTGAGGGTGAATCCAAGGGAAAAACCTTTTTGTACGGTGTGCTTTCGGGCATCGTTGAACCGATAGGAGCACTGCTTGTGATTCTTGCGTCGGGAGTGTTTATACCGGTGATGCCATATTTTTTAAGCTTTGCTGCAGGAGCAATGATTTACGTTGTGGTTGAGGAACTGATTCCGGAAATGTCGGAAGGAAAGCATTCCAATATCGGAACTGTCTGTTTTGCCGCAGGCTTTGTACTGATGATGGCTCTTGATGTAGGGCTAGGATAGGATAATAAAAGTATCTGGAGGCAGAGTGAAAACAATAAATCCTTATGGTTACAATAAGGGCCATGGTTTTACGGTTCTGGGGCTGATTTTCGGAGTATGGTCCGGAATAATCGTTGCATTTGCCCTTAAAAACGGAGGGGATATGGCAGAAATCGCACCCTTCCTGTTTTTTGCTGTGCCATTTTGCCTGATCCTGATAATATATAATCTGGCTGACAATGCTAAGGCAGGAAAGAAAATTAAACATATGGAAAAAATGAGACGCTGCGAAAAAGTCCGTGGAGAAATTGCGGAGTTTTCGGAACGTCCTGTTATTTTAGGGAAAGAGTTCGGACCGGAAAAAATAAAAAGAAATGAATACGGACATCCGAATTACAAAGCCAAAAATCTCGGATACCGGATAATCGTAAACTATGAGCATCCGGTGAGCGGAGAGAAGAAGCAGGCTGTTTCGGAACTGTATTCATGGTTTTCCCTTAACCAGTATGAAAAGAGCAAAGACGGAAAATTGTTCGGTGTTTTCAAAAAGTGCGTAAGGGAAGATGTTGCGGATGTATACATATCCGAAGACGGAGAAACATGGGTTGACGTAATATGTCTGTGAAACTGAATAAACGTGAGAAGGGGATTTTGTTATGGATTATGATATTATGATAGTGGGTGCGGGCCCGGGCGGGATTTTTACCGCCTATGAATTAAGGCAGCTGGACAAGAATATTAAAATTGCCGTGTTTGAATGCGGAAACCCGCTTGATAAGCGCAAATGCCCGATTGACGGAGACAAGATAAAAAGCTGCATCAACTGCAAAACCTGCGCGATAATGAACGGATTCGGCGGTGCGGGGGCTTTTTCGGACGGCAAATACAACATAACCAATGAGTTCGGAGGGAATCTTTACGAGTATATCGGAAGGGAGAAGGCGCTGGAACTGATGCGTTATGTAGACGGCATCAATCTTTCACATGGTGGTGAGGGCACGAAACTGTATTCCACGGCAAATACCGCGATCAAGAAGAAATGCTTTGAAAATGACCTTCATCTTCTGGATGCGCAGGTAAGGCATCTTGGTACGGACAAAAATTATATCGTGCTTGAGAATATCTATGATGAACTTAAGGACAGTGTGGATTTTTATTTCCGCTGTTATATAGAAAAGGTGGAGCTTGCGGACGGCGGTTTCCGTCTTGTAAGCGGCGAAAAGAGTTATACCGGCAAAAAGTGTGTGATTTCGGTAGGACGCAGCGGTTCCAAATGGATGGAGTCGGTCTGCAGTTCGCTTGATATTCCCACGCGTTCAAACCGTGTTGATATCGGTGTGAGAGTGGAACTTCCGGCGGTTGTTTTTTCACATCTTACGGATGAACTTTATGAAAGCAAGATAGTATATCGTACCAAGCAGTTTGAAGACCTTGTGCGTACCTTCTGCATGAATCCGCACGGAGTGGTGGTAAATGAAAATACCAACGGTATAGTGACAGTCAATGGACATAGCTATGAGGATCCGGCGCTCCATACCGACAATACCAATTTTGCTCTTCTCGTCAGCAAGCATTTTTCAGAACCCTTCAGGGATTCCAACGGCTACGGAGAATCTATCGCAAGGCTTTCCAACATGCTTGGAGGCGGGGTAATGGTTCAGCGTTTCGGCGATCTGATACGCGGACGCCGAAGTAATGACAAGCGTCTGAATAAAAGCTTTGTGGTTCCGACACTGAAGGCCCAGCCGGGTGATCTCAGCCTTGTGATTCCGAAACGAATTCTTGACGGTATCATTGAAATGATATATGCCCTCGATAAGATCGCGCCCGGAACGGCAAATGACGATACCCTACTTTACGGTGTCGAGGTCAAGTTCTACAATATGGAGGTTGAAATCGATAAAAACCTTCAGACGAAGCATGAGGGACTCTATGTGATCGGAGACTGCTCCGGAGTGACTCATTCCCTTTCACATGCTTCGGCATCGGGTGTATATGTTGCGCGTGAGCTTTTAAAAGCGTAAAACGTATCAGGGCTTTATCAGGTTCTCAAGGGCTGCAAACAGCGCATCGTTGTCTATCGGCTTACTGAGATGCGCATTCATGCCGGCCTGAAGGCTCCTCTGTACATCCTCATCAAAAGCATTTGCGGTCAGAGCGATGATGGGTACTGTCTTGGCATCACTTCTGTCAAGGTTACGTATGATCTGTGTAGCCTCAAGACCATCCATTTCAGGCATTCTGATATCCATCAGTATGGCATCATAGTAGCCCTCTTTACTCTGTATGAATTTATCTACGGCAATCCTGCCGTTTTCTGCAAGATCACAGGTGATTTCCTTCATTGAAAGCACCATGGTCATGATTTCAGCATTGATCTGAACATCCTCTGCAAGTAGTAAATGTCTGCCCTTAAGCTCTGTGGCGGGCTTTGCTTTTTTCTCAAGATTTCTTCTTCTTAGAGCCACACGGAATTCATCAATGATATTGTTCGCAAACAGAGGCTTTGCGATAAAGCTGTCAACGCCGGCCTTTACGGCATCTTCAAGCACATCGTCCCAGCGGTAAGCTGTGATAATGATGATCGCGGTCTCATGTCCGATGATCTTTCGGATTTCACGTGTCGTTTCAACACCATCCATATCGGGCATTTTCAGGTCAACAAGTATAAGATTATAGGGATTTGAACGCGCATGGCGGAGCTTGACCATTTCTATAGCTTCCATGCCGGAATATGCAAGCTCGCAGGCAATTCCGATCTTTTCAAGAACAAGCTTTGCATGCTCGCAGGCTACAGGATCGTCGTCAACAACAAGCACGCTCATTTCGGACGGATGGATGACTTCATCGTCGAGCTCATCATGGGCTCTGTCCGCATCCATCAGGGTTACGACAACGGTAAATACAGTGCCCTTGCCTTTTTCACTTTTGACTTCAATATTTCCGTTCATCATCTCGACAATATTCTTGGTAATGGCAAGACCGAGACCGGAGCTTCCGTATTTACTGGTAGCGGAACTGTCCTCCTGGCTGAAGGAATCGAAGATATGAGGCAGATATTCCTTGCTTACGCCGATTCCGGTATCGGCAACGATAAAGCGGAGCGTGGAATGTCCGTCAAACTGCGCGGTACGTTCAACAGTAAGATCGACGGTTCCTCCCTCACCGGTAAACTTGACTGCATTTCCAATGATATTGATCAGTACCTGCTTCAGCTTCATGCTGTCTCCGATGTAGTAATCGTCGACAGAACCTTTGATATGACAATTATAGAACAGGCCCTTATCGGCACTCTGGCTGCTGAACATGGTATTGATCTGCTCAAGCAGTTTTGAAAATGAGAATTCCTCATTCTTTATCGTAAGCCTGCCGGATTCTATTCTTGACATGTCAAGGATATCGTTGATCAGTGAAAGGAGATGGTTAGCCGAAACACCGATCTTTTCAAGGTATTCCCTGGTCTGTGCGGAGATGTCGGGATCGTTTAGTGCAATACCGTCAAGACCGATGATGGCGTTCATAGGGGTACGGATTTCATGGCTCATGCTGGAGAGAAAGGCAGTCTTTGCCTTGCTGGCATCCTTAGCTGCGGCAAGAGCATCACTCAGTGCCTGGCTCTGTATCATCTGATCGCGCATTTCGGCATCAATATCGGTAAATCCGACACCGATGGCATGAACAATGTGATCGGTACGGTCTTCGGCTTTGCGCACACCTGCGATACGGAGCATTTCATAGCTTTCCTCGCCGTTTTTAACAATCAGGTAACGGTAAACAAGAATGCTTTCCTTGGCAAGCTCGTTACGTATGTTTGTGGGATCGATAAACTGAAGGAAACCTTCGCGGTAGGATTCTGCCACCACATCGTTTGCATAACGGGTGAAGGCTTCTTTGAATGAAAATTCGTCGCCGACCTGAGGGCCTTCACTGGCATCTACAGAAGAACGGTAACATATGCACTGATCGGAATCAAGATCGGCAAAATAAACGCTTCTGTAGTCCGATGCGAGAGCAGTGATCATATAGTTGAGCTGGGTTCTGAGCTTTTCCTGCTCCATAAACTGATGCTGAAGTGCGGCACGCTTGTTCTGTATAAAAATCAGGGTAAACATAACAAGCATGATGACCGCAATAAAAATGGTAAGGATCAGGCTTCGGATGACTATATCGTTTGATACCGAGCCGATTTTGTCGCTGATGACACTTTCCCTTATCAGATAGGAAAGCATCCAGTCCGTTCCCTCAACCTGCATATAGGACAGAGTTTCATAAACACCGTTGTAGGTGAAGGATACAAAACTGTTATTGCCTTCTTCAAAATCCTTCTTTACCTTTTCTGCGGAATAACCCTCGTCATATTTGGCATTTTCAAGAGCGGCAAGAAGGTTGTCCTCACTTGCAAGACCTCCGAGGACCATGTTGGTAAGGGCATTTCCGTCTTTTGTATATATGTTGCAGAAGGTGGTACCGTTGCTTTCTGACTGCAGAGAAACTCCCTCAAGCATGGTATCCATGTTGATTTCCATAAAGCAGACAAGAAGCTTTTTACCTTCAAGATAATGGTTTTCAAGGGGTATGCCGATAATTACCTTCTTATCTTTTCCTGCGGGATCATTCAGTGTGATGAAGGGAGCATCTACGTTCTGATAGTCAAAATTATAGTTTTCAATGTCGTTCTGTGTGTCGAGGGAGGTATAGAACAGTCCTTCTGTATCAACAAACGCAAATTTCTCAAGAGTGTAAAGCTTCTTCATACGGGCCTGGTAAGCCTGAAGATGTGAAATGTCACTGAGATCCTCATCTGTCATCATTTCAACGGCGGTCTGGAGATTGCTAATGTTACGCTTAAGGGCAGAAGCAACAACCTGTTCACGTCTTTCGGTAAGCTCATCCAGATACAGCTGGCTTACCGCGCTTACTGCACTTTCTGTATCCTGCTTTGCCTTCTGGCCGGACCATATCGTTCCGAGAATGAGGATTGCTGCGATCAGTATGGTTCCGATGATCGTAACATATAGGGTTTTGCGTCTGTTTTTTTCTTTTGTCATGTCTGCCTCGGTTTAATTATAGACTGCAAAGTTTTTCGTACTGTGCTTTTGCTTCAGAAAGGAGCCCTGAATAATCAGTGTCGGTACGGCTTCTTAAAAGCTCGGTAATCTCGCTGACAGGCTTTGTGAGAGGCGAAAGCGACAGGTTTGCATAGAGACCCTTAAGCGCATGTGCCGTTTCAAAAGCAGCATCATAATTTTTCTCACTGATCTGACTTTCAAGACTATCAAGCCTGTTGTCGCCGAGAGCCTTGCCTACAAGCATAAGGTAGAAGTCCTCTTTGTTCATACAGCGTACAAGGCCGTCGTCCACGTCTGCTCCGAAGGAGCGAAGTTTATCTATTGTTATCATATTTATCCTCATTCTAAGCTTCAAGAAGCTTTTCAAATTCGTCTGCGGGCAGCGGTTTTGAAAAATAGTAGCCCTGGATGATATCGCAGCATGCTTTTTTGAGCAGATCCAGCTGTTCCTTCGTTTCAACACCTTCAGCAATAACCGGTACTTCAAGAAGCCTTGCGATCTCTATCATGATCTCCACAAGACGGTAATCTTTCTGGTTAGAGCAGATGTTACGTATGAATTTCATATCGAGCTTCAGAGCGTCGATAGGAAGGGAAGTCAGCATGTTCAGTGAAGAATAGCCGCAGCCGAAATCATCCATTTCGATTTTGAAGCCGTTGTCCCTGAGATTTTTTATGGTGTCGATTATCTGCTGCGAATTGTCGGTATAGGCAGATTCTGTGATCTCAAGCAAGAGTTTTTCGGTACTCAGTCCGTTGTCTTTCGCTATGTCTGTAAGGATTTCGCAGAGCTTCGGATTGAACACATCGACACGGGAGACGTTCACGGATACGGGGATGTATTTGTCATACTTATCCTTCCAGAGTCTTATCTGTGCCGCAGCCTCGTTCCAGACATATCTGTCAAGCTTCTGAATCAGTCCGTTGTTTTCAAAAAGGGAGATGAAAGCACCCGGGCTTACCATTCCGAATTCGGGGTGGAACCATCTGACAAGTGCTTCGGCGCTTGTGATGACGGGTTTTTCTCCTTTGATACTGTATTTAGGCTGGTAGAAGACTTTGAACTGCTTTTCCGCAAGAGCCTTGTCCATATCATTTATCAGACGCTCTTCATGAAGTTCCTTGCTGTGAAGCTCGGCATTATAAAAATCATAACATGTTTCGTAACTGTTCCTTAACTTCCTGCATGTAAGCCTTGCACAGTCGAAGCGGTGTTCCATGTCCATGGGTGTACCGTCATCGGAGTATATGCCCATTCTGACACTGATTTTCTGGGTCTCAATGCCTTCATTGATCTTTTTGATATATTCCGACAGCTCCTCTGTCAGATTTTCGAGGTGAGGGATATATATTCCGAAGGTGTTGCTTCCCGATCTGCAGGCAAGCCCGCCGGTACGCAGTACAAGATCGTGGATGCTGTTTCCTATCTTTTTTAATATCAGGTCGCCATAGGCTCTGCCGTAGAGCTCGTTGACCATGTGGAAACGGTTGATGTCAAGGACGATCGCATCCATCGGCATGTTGTTCTGGTTGTCAAGTCTTTTGCCGTATTCAAAGAAGAATTCTTTATTGAAAAGACCGGTCAGACTGTCACGTTCGGTTTCATGGATTATGATGCTGTTCTCGGCAAGCTCGATTGAATGGCTTACCCTCGCCCTTATTACATCGGGGACATCATAGGGTTTGGTGATGAAATCCGCCGCACCGAGCTGAAGGCTTTCGACCTCGGCTCCCTTTTCGGCAGTCAGCACGATTACCGGGATGCGTCTGAGCTCGCTGTCTGCACGTATGATTTTAAGCAGACTGTAGCCGTCAAGCTCCGGCATGTGAAGATCCAGTATGATAAGTGAGAGTGTAAGTTTGTTTTGTCTGATGATATCAAGGGCGAGTACACCATTTTCGGCAAATTTGATTTCATAAAGATCATTAAGCATTGCCCCGAGCATTTCTCTTTCGACGAATTCATCGTCAACTATCAGTATGGTGCGGTGAAGCCCCTTTTTACGTTCGAGCAGTTCTTGCATAGTATTACCACCTTATATGTTTTTGCAACGTATGCTGCTGTTAAAAAATACCTATTTTATGATACCATATCCGGCGGTTGTTTTCAAGCTTTCAAAGGGTTTTATAATTGTTTTTTTTACATGGAGTCCTATTTTTATGTGGAATATATCGGGAGAATATGATATGATTGAAATACCGTATTATATGTAAAGGAGAAGGATAAGATATGAGTTACGGCAAATCATTTTTCGAAAGCATGAAAGGAAAGAAGATTGTTTTCAAGGAAGTATCTTCTTTTCCCGATGTAAAGATTCAGTTTGTGGACAGTTTTGGGGATTTCAAGGTTAAAATCGCTGAAAGTAAAAGCTTTGCAAGCGGTGATCCGATTAAGGTTCAGTATGTAAGCAGTTTTCCGGATGTCAAGTTGCAGAAAGTGAGCTCGTTCCCGGATTTTGAAATTTACATGGAAAGATAAGAATATGAACGGTAAAATCAACAAAGATAAAATTGAAACTTTATATGAAACAAAATTTCTGAAATGCTTTGACCTGCAGTATGCAGAGGGCAGGCATTATTTTGAAGCTTCCAGAAGAAATTCTGAGGATCTTGTGGTAAGAAAGAATGATACGGAAGTAAAGGAAATGCTTCCGGATGCGGTTACGATCGCAGTTGTACTGCATCTTCCGGGAAATGAAACGAGGCTACTCATGTCCTATGAATACAGGTATCCGGTAGGCCAGTTCCTTTTAAGCCCGGTAGCAGGCCTTCTTGATCCGGAGGACAGGGAAAGCGACAATCCTCTTGTGAATGCCGCAATCCGTGAGATAAAGGAGGAAGCCGGACTTGACGTAAAGGATGGTGACTCAGTCAGGGTGATGAATCCATGTGCATTTTCAACCCCCGGTATGACGGATGAGAGCAACGCCTTCCTCTGCGCCGAAATCACTCTTGATGACCTTTCCGTGCTCAGCCATAAAGGCGCGGTTGGAACGGAACTTTTTGACGGATTTGAACTTCTTGACAAGGAGCGTGCGAAAAAGATATTTGACGAAGGAAGAGATGAACGCGGAAATTTCTATTCGCTTGCTACATGGATGGTCTTAAGCATCTTTCTCAGTCTGTGAGAAAATTGAGACATGTCCGGAAAGGAGACCGGTATGATAACGGAAAAATATATTGATTCGCTTGACGATATAAAAGAGATCATTTTCGAACAGAAAAAGGATCAGAACAGTGGCAGACTGAGAAGTCCCTATCTTTACCGCGGAATGCTCAGTACAAAATTCGAACTGTCGACAAGCCTTGCAAGAAACTGCGGTGAGCTGTCAAAACAACTGGAGAAAAGGCTTCTTACCAACTTTACAAAGTATGTGAGCCTAGAGGAACCGGGAATCGACGAATCGGTCTGGAAAGCGATGATCATCGGACAGCATTATGGCCTGCCGACCAGACTACTTGACTGGTCCCAGTCTGCGCTTGTTGCCCTTCATTTTGCAAATGCAGAAGGAGAACTGAGCAAATTTGAAAGACGTGACTGCGTTGTCTGGAGAATAGATGTAAGGGAACTTAATGACAGGCTTCCGGAGAAATACAGGCAGAAGCTAAAAGAAGAAAGAACCTATGTTTTTTCGGTAAAAAACCTTGAGGATACGGTATGTTCTTTGGAGGAATACGATTATGACATGGGGAATAAATCGCTGGTTACAATTGAACCTCCGTCAATCGACCAGAGGATTGCAAACCAGTATTCATTTTTCACGGTTGTTCCTCCCGCAATAAATGATATTGTGAAATTCCTGGATGAAAATACCAACAATACCGTAAAATATATCATAGACAAGAAGATAAGATGGGATTTAAGGGATACCCTCGACCAGCTGAATATGAACGAGAGAATGATCTATCCCGGAAAAGAAGGAATAGCCAAGTGGCTTGCGAGACATTATTATGTTAAAAAGACCGGAGGCAATACGTGAAAAGAGAAATACTTCTTTCCGATATTTCCGCAGAAAATCTCCTGAGCAGTAATGATATGGCAAAGCTTGACGCCCGGGGGTGTGCCGGCTGTTCCTATTGCTGTCGGGAAATGACAGATACTATCATTCTCGACCCATGGGACGTGCATTTACTCGCAAAGGGCCTTGGCGCAGGAGATAAAAACAACATATCGCTTTCATATTTACTGTCGGAAGGAAAGGCAGAGCTTGCGGTATATGAAGGCCTGACCCTGCCGCATCTGGCTGCCGCAGATTCCGGAAAAGGAATGTCTTGTGTGTTTCTTGACAGTAATGACAGATGCAGTATTCACCCTTTCCGCCCGGGACTGTGCCGCCTTTTTCCTCTTGGAAGATTATATGAAAACGATACCTTTTACTATTTTCTCCAGAGCGGAGAGTGTAAAAAGAGTGAAAGGACAGAGGTTAAGATAAGTAATTGGCTCGGGATCGAAAACCTGAAAGATTATGAAGCTTATATACTCAGCTGGCATGATATCCAGGAAAATATTAAAGCTTATCTTAAGGATTGTGACGAAGAAAATGCAAAAAAAATCAATATGACCATGCTCAGGCTTTTTTATCTCATGCCATATGAACCGGACAGGGATTTCTATGAACAGTTTGAAGAGAGAAAAAAGCGCATAAGCTAAAAAAGGTTATTTTTTGGTGCAGTTTTGGTGCGCCCTGTATGTTATAATGCAGAAAAATAATAAAGGAGGGCTAAAAAATGCCGGTACCTGAGAGATTAAAAGAAGTTAAATTTGATATTACAAAGATTAAAGAAGTAGATAACTTTAAGGTAGACAGTAGTGAAGAAAGCTATGATAACGCCAGAAAGTTCTATAACAGTGCTTATGCAATGCTTGACGTTGTAAAGACTATTGTAAATAAGGAAGGCTTTGCGGGAAAATATCCTGCACTCAAGGAAAAGCTTAATAAATTCGATACCAAAAAGAAGATTACCAAGAACAATGTTACCGGTGCGGTGCTTGTTGAAAAGGATAATATCAATGAGCTTGTTTCCGATGTGCTTACAAGTGATGTTCTGGTAGATGTAATGGCTGATCCGGCGGCAGCAGGAATGAGCGACATGGATGCGGCAGCTTTCTATATCGGGCTTATCATACCGTTTGAGAAGAAGGACAATTCACTTGCTTCCTATTTCATCGAAAAAAATGTAGATAAGAATGTTGAAGAAGTAAACAGATTCAACGCAAAGAATGACGGTATAAACAAGGTTAGGAATAACTTAAACACTATCAAGGAAAGCATCGAGAAAAATCCCGGATTAAAGGATGCCGTAGAAGATCTTACTTTTACGCCTGAACAGAAAAAGGTCAAGGCAGAGAAAAAGGCTGCCGAGGCAAAGAAAAAGGCTGATGAGATAAAAAGGGAAAACCCGAAATTTGAAAGACTCAATGAAATCAAGTTCAAGCATAGCAATAATCTGAAGGCAATCGACGGAGTCAACCTGAACAGCGAACAGGATGCACTTAGTACGTCAGCGGCTTTTTATAACAATGTATATGCGGCTCTTGATGTGGTTAAGGGTGTTGTAAATAAGAAGGATTTTGCTAAGGATTATCCTGAACTTAAAAACAAGCTGGAGAAAATCACTACCACCTCTAAAATCACAAGAGATAACGTTGTGGGTGCACTGATGGCGGACGGAGCACCGGTTGCCGAAGCCGTTACCGAAATGCTTGAGAGCGGAATCCTCGGTAAGATAATGGAGGATCCTAAAAAAGCCGGAATGAATAAAGAGCAGCAGGCAGCCTTCTATGTAAACATCGTTCAGCCTTTTGCAAAGAATGACGGAAAGATTGCAAAGCATTTCATAGGAAAGCACTATGATACTCTTACAAACATAGAGGAAAGCTATGAAAAAAAAGACAATGCTACGAAGGCATTCCTTGCAGATGCAAAGAAGATAAACGATATGGTTACGGAAAACGACGAGCTTTCCGAAGCAGTTGAGGAATATGTCAATAACCGTGACGTAAAGAAGAAAAAGAAGAACATAAGCATTGATAACAAAAATAATAACATTATTAATGACAATATCATCATCAATGAAAATCCGGATATTCCTAAGGCAGGAGGATCTAAGAAAAACAACGGTAAGAATGCCTGGAGGGATACTATCAGGCAGAGGCTTTATGAAAGCAAAGGAAAGCCTGATGGACTCAGCTACAATGATGCGGTAAAATCTTTCAGAAGCGTAAGGCTGTTAAGCCTCGGTGCGAGTTCCACAGAGCATGATATCTTGAACGAATCTCTCGATGACTATAAGCAGTACTATGAGAAAAATGAGGATAAGCTTTATTCCTATAAGCTTAGGACGATGACGCCGCCTGATCAGAAGTTGATACTTGCGGAAAAGATCTATAAGCTTGAAACCATGTCAAGACAGGCAAACAGTTACATTGATATCAAGACAAACAAGGGACAAAAGGTTCCGGGTACTCCTGCGGGCACGGATCGTCTGCTCGGAGCATTCGAGATTGACAGAAATGTAAAGCAGATGCTTAAGGAGACCGAGGAACAGATAAAGGATCTCGGACTTGCCGAAAGCCTTGAAGAATTCAAGGAAGACATGGATGTAAACATGTATACTCTTAAAGTGATAAATGAAAAGATCAGCGGTATTGCCGAGTTTGATAAAAAGGACCCCATCCGCAAGGTAGAACAGTCTTTCCTTCTTGCCCAGCAGGCAGCATATCAGATCAAGGAAGATATGCTGGATTTGGAATATGATGGTAAGTATGATGAGTTTAAGGATATGAGCGTAGGTAAGATTGCCAAGACGCTTTCTCATGACGATAGTTTCGATGCAGCCTGCAAGGCTGTGATAAAGAAGTGTGGCGGCAAGGGACCGAAGATCAGTGAAAATCTTATTCTTTTAGACAAATATATGGAGAAAAAAGCGGCAAAGGCAGATGAGCTTAACAACGGCGTGGTAATAGGTCAGCCCAAGAAGAAACAGAAGCTTTTTAAAATCTGATACTTAAAAGAAGTAAGGCGCAGGACCGGTGAAGGACCTGCGCCTTTATTTTGTTTATTGGTTCGTAGGTGATTATTCTTCCCACTTCCAGCCTGCAACTTCGGGAAGGTCGAGGCCGTATTCATGGATATACTGCTTATGCTCAACAAGCTTGTTGCGCATCTTCTGATAGAGGTATGCGCCACGGTTTCCGAGTGAAGGCAGGTTCTTGATCGCTTCGATTACAAGATGGAAACGGTCGATATCGTTCTGTACCCTTACATCGAAAGGAGTAGTGATGGTACCTTCCTCCTTGTAGCCACGCACATGCATCAGACGGTTGTTGTGACGCCTGTAGGTAAGCTCATGCACAAGATTGGTGTAGCCGTGGAAAGCGAAGATGACGGGCTTATCCGTGGTGAAAAGCAGGTCATATTCGGCATCGGTAAGACCATGAGGATGCTCACTCTTAGGCTGGAGCTTGAAAAGGTCGACAACGTTTATGAAACGTATCTTTACTTCGGGCAGCTCCTTGTTCAGTATTGAAACTGCTGCAAGAGCCTCGAGAGTCGGGGTCTCGCCTGCGCAGGCAAATACAATATCAGGTTCCTTGCCCTGATCGTTTGAAGCCCAGTCCCAGATGCCTATACCCTGGGTACAGTGCTTTATTGCCTCGGGCATTGAAAGCCACTGGGGTCTCGGATGCTTGGATGCAACAATGACGTTTACATAGTTGCGGCTTCTTACGCAGTGGTCGAAGCATGAAAGCAGGCAGTTTGCATCCGGCGGGAGATAGAGGCGGACAACGTCAGCCTTTTTGTTGGCGATGTGGTCCATGAAACCGGGATCCTGGTGAGTGAAACCGTTGTGGTCCTGTTGCCATACAGTTGAAGCCATGATAAGGTTAAGGCTTGCGATTTCCTCCCTCCATGGAAGCTGGTTGCAGACCTTAAGCCACTTTGCGTGCTGTGCTGCCATTGAATCGATGATCCTTGCAAAAGCTTCATAGGTTGCAAAGAAGCCATGACGTCCGGTAAGAAGATAGCCCTCGAGCCAGCCTTCGCACATGTGCTCGGAAAGCATGGAATCCATTACTCGTCCGTAAGGTGAGAGCTTGTCATCGCCCGGATAGGTCTCCGCGTTCCAGTCACGGTTTTCGACCTCAAATACCGAATTGAGCCTGTTGGAATTGGTCTCGTCGGGTCCGAAAATACGGAAGTTCTTTGCGTCTTCGTTGAGCTTGAAGATATCCCTTACGAACTTTCCGAGCTCGGTCATGTCCTGACCGTCGATTTCGCCGTGTCCCTTGATATCAAGAGCATAATTTCTGAAATCAGGCATGCGAAGATCCCTGAGGAGAAGTCCGCCGTTACCGTGAGGATTTGCGCCTATGCGGCGGTTGCCTTCGGGACAGAGTGCCTTGATCTCGGGAAGTATGGTTCCGTTCTCATCGAAGAGCTCTTCGGCATGGTAGCTCTTTAACCACTCTTCAAGAAGCTTAAGATGCTCCTCGGGCTTGTCCATCATGATAGGAACCTGATGGGCAAGGAAATTGTCTTCGATTTTCTTTCCGTCCACTACCTTCGGACCTGTCCAGCCCTTAGGAGTGCGGAGTACTATCATCGGCCATACGGGCCTTGTCGTATCGTTGTTTTCTCTTGCATTTTTCTGTATGGCCTTTATCTTTTCGATGACGGCATCCATTGTTTCCGCCATCTTTTTATGCATGGGCATGGGATCGGAGCCTTCAACAAAATAGGGTTCCCAGCCGCAGCCATGGAAGAAGTCTGTGATTTCCTGCTTTGACATTCTTGCAAAAATAGTAGGATTTGCAATCTTGTAGCCGTTGAGATGAAGTATCGGAAGTACGGCACCATCACTTACGGGATTAAGGAATTTATTGGAGTGCCATGAGGTTGCAAGAGGACCGGTTTCGGCCTCGCCGTCACCGACCGTTACGCAGGCAATCAGATCGGGATTATCAAATACCGCGCCGAAAGCATGGGCAATGCCATAGCCGAGCTCGCCGCCTTCGTTTATCGAACCGGGAGTTTCGGGAGCGCAGTGGCTCGGAACACCGCCGGGGAAGGAGAACTGTTTGAAAAGCTTTGCCATTCCGGCTTCATCTTCGGAAATGTTCGGATAAACCTCGGAATAGGAACCATCAATATAATCATTGGCAATATAGAAATTGCCGCCGTGTCCGGGACCCGAAAGAAGAATAAGGTCAAGATCATAACGCTTGATCACACGGTTAAGATGGGTGAAAACAAAATTCTGCCCGGGAACCGTACCCCAATGTCCCACAATTTTCTTTTTGATCATATCTATTGTGAGAGGTTTCCTTAGCAGAGGATTTTCCAGCAGGTAAAGCTGGCCTGCGGAAAGATAGTTGACTGCACGGAAATACTTGTCCATCATCGCGAGCAGTTCGTCTGTTATTGCACCATACATATAAAAATACCTCCTTTTGAAATGGATATGGCGGCTTTGCCATAAACTGATTACAGTATAGCAAAAAAGAAATATTTTTTCTATACAAAATTTTAAGTCAATGCTATAATCAAAATGCCGGAAGGCAGGAATGCGGACAGGAGTGTGTATGAAAAAGACAAGGACCGTGCTGTATGACAGGGATATCAGGGAGCCTTTGTTTGATTTCCTTGAAGAAAGATATGGCAAAATACGTATTTTGGAAGAAAAAATAATAGGCGGAGCGAGGGCGGATCTTATCATGATAACGCCCGGGCTTCTTTATGGTATTGAAATCAAAAGCGATGCGGATACCTATACGAGACTTAAAAGGCAGGCGGAGTATTATAACCGCTTTTTTGACCGCAACTTCCTGGTTGTCGGTTCATCTCACGGAAACCATGCAGCTGAGCATATTCCGGAGTGGTGGGGTATTATCACTGTTGAGGAGGACGGAGACCGGACCGATTTCTATGTTCTGAGGGATGCGGGAGTTAATCCCGAGGTAAAGCCTGAAAATAAGATCACGATGCTCTGGAGGCCCGAGCTTAATAACATCCTTGCGAACAATATGCTGCCGGCCTATAAATACAAGAGCAAGAAATTCGTTCAGGAATACCTGATAAAAACCGTTCCCGGGGAAAAGCTCTGGGGCGAGGTCTGCGAAGAACTTTTTGAAAGGGACTATAATACAATTGAAGAAAAAATCAAGGAGTTCAGAAGAGAGAACAGTCTCAGGCCAAGAAGAAAAAGAAGGGTCAAGAAGGCAGCGGTACGCCGGATCAAGAGTACGAAATAAACAAGGAGGCAGATATCATGTGGCTTTCCGATAAAATAGAAGATATGATAGATAATGCAAAAATGAAGGCGGGTTCTAAAAATCCGATGACGAAATTCAGCTACCATTACGGCGGAAACATGTGCGGTAATTTCCATACCGAGACCGTTATGCCGGTTGACGAGAAGCATGCACGCATTTCGATTTCGCATGCTGACTGGCATTACGAGACTCCCAAGGTAAGCGAGTATCTTACTGATATCGGGATCATGGATGAACTTGAGCATGTATTTCACAAGCATTCGATGGAAAGGTGGCACGGAAAGAAGTTTACCAACATGTTCGTGTGCGACGGGGAAAGCTATGGCTATGAGTTTAAGTTCGGAAAAGCCTATATCAGTTTCTACTCCCAGATTTATCCTAAGAAGTACAGCGAAAAGCTGGATGAACTTCATGAAGTAGTAAAAAAATATCTTGAAAATGCCGAGAAGCTGCCTTATCTTCTTGCGGAAGAAGTAAAAGAAGAGGACGGTTACAAACACTATAAGCCGGATGACGGGAAGATCAGAATAGAGGCTTCGCGGTATGCGGAAGGCATGCTTTATCACTACATATTTAACGGGACCGACGAAAAAACCGAATATGACAGAAGCGTAAAGATTTACAGAGAAGGAGAGAAGGAGCCCTTCTTCTCGGAAGAAGACAAATACCACAGGACCATTTACCAGCACTCTTCCCATGAGGAATACTCAAAAATCCCGGAACAGCTTTCGGTCGGAAAATACAGGCTTGAAATGGGTGAGTACAGCTGTGAATTTGAAATAGTAAAAGACACGGAGGCATAAGGTGCAGGAACATATACTCGAAATTAAAAACCTGACAAAGTACTATGGTAAGGTGAAGGGTGTGGAAAATCTTTCGCTTGCAATAGACGGCGGTGAGATTTTCGGTTTTATCGGACCGAACGGTGCGGGAAAATCCACAACGATAAGGTCCGTCATGAATCTGATAAACAAAAACAGCGGAACGGTAAAGGTCTGCGGCAAGGAATTTCTGAGGGATGATACCGAGACAAAGAGAATGATAGGCTATCTTCCGAGTGAGGTGTTTCTTTATGATGATCTTACCGTCGGAAGAATCTTTGACTATCATGAGAGCTTCTATGCAAAGCAGGGCGACGGGAAGGCGATACATGAGAGAAAATGTGAGCTTGTGGAGAGGCTTAAGCTTGACGAATCCAAGATGATAGAGGATCTGTCACTCGGAAACCTAAAAAAGACGGGTATCATTCTTGCACTTATGCACAGTCCGAAGCTTGTCATAATGGACGAGCCCACTAGCGGCCTTGACCCGATAATACAGAATGTTTTCTATGAGCTGCTTCTTGAAGAAAGGGAGAGAGGAACTGCAATCTTTTATTCCACACATATCCTGAGTGAGATTTCAAAAATCTGCGACCGTGTCGGTATTATCAGGAACGGAGAGCTGATAAAGGTGGAAAAGACCTCCGAACTTTCCGACAAGAATCTGACATTTGTGACAGTAAAAAGTAAGGACAAGAAAAAGATAATAGATGACCTTGGCGTGAAGCCGGTTTCGGAGGATGAAGAGCAGATCAGGTTTGCCAATACTCTTCCGGACGATGTCCTGATAAAGAAGCTTGCCGCATATAAGATCGACAGGATACTTATCGAGGAAGCAACGCTCGAAGAGATGTTCATGCACTATTACACGGAGGAATAAGCGGGTGTTTAAGAGGGAAATGAAAGTAAATCTTAAAGGATTTATCATTTGGAGTGTTATTATAATATTTCTTTATCTTGTCGTTTATCTTGTATATCCGTCGGTAACGGGAGATACCAGTGCACAGAAGATGGACGATCTGATGAAGATTTTTCCGGAGGATATGCTGAAAGCCTTCAACATGGATCTTGCAAGCGTCGATACCGCATTCGGCTGGCTTAAATCCGAGGGCTTTGTGTTCATATATCTGATCACGGGAGTTTACTCAAGCATGCTTGGAGCGAACATACTTCTTAAGGAGGAGAGTGAGAAGACAATAGAGTATCTTAACAGCCTGCCGATGACAAGGACGGAAGTAGTGCTCGGTAAAGTGTGGACAGCGGCCATATATATCACATCCATGATACTGTGCCTCGGAATTTTCAATTTTGCGGCAATGTGCTTAAGCGGTGATTTTGATAAAAAACAGCTCATCCTTCTAAGCATCACGCCGTTGTTTCCGGCACTGGTGCTCTTTACGATGAGCCTGTTAATATCCACCTTTTTTCATAAAACCAGAAGTATGCTGGGAATCAGCATAGGACTGGCCTTTGCCGCATATGTGCTGAATGTGATATCAAGTATGAGCGGAAGTGTGGAGTTTCTGAAATTCTTTTCTCCGTTTACGCTTGCGGACAGCAGAAATGTCGTAATGGATGTGAAAATAAATCCTTTGATGCCTGTACTTACAATTCTGGTATCTGCGGTTTTTGTGATCCTTACAGTTAACAGGTATAAAAAGAAAGAACTGATTTAGGAAAAATCATGTTTTTCGAAGAGACTGCGGGTTTCGGCCAGCAGTCTCTTTAATTCGCCGTGGTGGGAGATGACATAGTCTTTGTCGTCTCTTTCTTTGAGGGCGAGTTCCTGCTTTTTCGCGGTTTCCGAAAGCGGCCTAGCACCGAGGGTCGCCGCACTTGATTTGAGCCCGTGAACCCTGACCATATATTCTTTCCAGTTGCTTTCGGAAAGAAAAGTATCAAGCTCCGTGGCATAATCGACCGCAAGGAATGAAGCAACAAGATCCTTGTAGAAATCCTTGTCTCCTGCAGCATATTCAATACCTGTATTAAAGTCAATCAGGTTTTCATGTTTGGAAGAACCGGAAAGCGAAACAATTTCAGCAGGCTTTGACTTTGCCATGTCTTCTGCTTCATTAAGCTTTACTTTTTCCGCCGGCAGATATTTAAGCAGCATGCTTTCAAGAGCCTTGCTGTCAACCGGTTTGGTAAGGTAATCCGAAAAGCCCTCCGCCAGATACATTTCCTTTGCTCCGATGATGGCATTTGCCGTCAGTGCGATGACAGGAAGCTTTTTCGTGTCGATAAGGCCTGCATCAACACATCTTTTCAGTGTTTCGATACCGTCCATCTGGGGCATGAGATGATCCATGAAAATCATGTCATAATTGTTCTTCGCAAGAAGTCCGGGTACCTTGAAGCCGTTGTCTGCAGTTGTGATCTGCATTCCGGTGTTCTTAAGAAGACCGCAGAAAACCTGAAGGTTCATCTCGACATCGTCAACGACAAGTATCTTTGCATCGGGTGCCGTAAAGGATTCGTGAGTTACCGTAACGGTCTGTTCACTGATTTTTATTGCCTTATTGAAATCACCGATGGCTTCCGGATCTGCGATGCCCTGTTCGATCACGAAATGGAAGTCGGAGCCCTCGCCGTAAACACTGTCTACCATCAGAGAACTGTCCATAAGTTTCAGAAGCCTTGTAGTGATGCTAAGGCCAAGACCGGTTCCTTCGATGTTACGGTTCCTGAGTTCCTCAACCCTTTCGAAAGCAGAGAAGAGCCTGTCCATGTCTTCTTTTTTGATGCCGATACCGGTATCCTTTACAGAAACATGAAGCCTTAGCTTATTGTTTTCAATGCTTTCGACCTTTACCCTCAGGCAGATTTCACCCTCATGGGTATATTTGATGGCATTGGTAAGCAGGTTGGTGATTATCTGTCGTAACCTGACATCGTCGCCGATAAGCTTTTTGGGAAGCTTTTCGTCAATATCGTATCTTAACAGAAGCCTCTTGCTTTCGGCACGAGGTTCGCTCATCAGTATCAGGTCGCTAAGCAGCGGCGCGGTTTCATATTCGAGCGTATTGATCTCCATTTTTCCTGATTCTATCTTTGAAAAATCAAGTATATCGTTTATAAGGGAGAGCAGGGACTGGGAGCTCTTCCTGATGTTTGATGCATAGCCCGAAATGTTCTCGTTTTCGCTCTCGCGGAGTATCATTTCATCAAAACCGAGTATCGAGTTGATGGGGGTACGGATTTCGTGGGACATGTTCGCAAGAAAGTCACTCTTTACCTTGTTGGCGGACATGGCCTCCTGTTTTGCGGCTTCGGCATCCTTACGTGCCTCCTCTAGCTCTGTCATGGTTTTCTGCAGCTTGCGGTAGTCGGGCGTTTCAAGTGAGAATACTATCAGAAGGAGTGAAACCGAGATCACGCCATAGGTCACGTATACATCGGTGAAGATCACGCCCTGCAGGAAGAGACCTACAAAAACGATCAATATAAAGCTCATGATTGAGAACCACTGTATTTTGCTGAAAAACCTGCGGTAAACGATGATCATTATCAGACTGTTTAAAAGAATGGCACCGGGTATGAAATAAAGGGCATAGTACCAGGCACCATGTATATATTCACCCGTGGAATAATTGAACCTGAAGCAGAAGCCCCAGACGGCATTTGCGGCCATAAAAACGGCAAAGCCTATGGTAAGGATATCCAAGAAGGTTTTATAACCGGGTTTTGCTCCCTTCTCATAAAGGTAGGTTGAAATATAAAGCACAAAGCAGATGGATGTATAGAAAGCAACAAAAAAGTAGCCTGTTGTGAGAATCAGGTTAAGGGGAGCAAGCTCCTTGGTGCCTATGCTTATGGTGATTGCCGAGATCATGTCAAAAAGCTGGGCAGTAAGTATCGCAAAGGCAAGGTTGAAGAAACGGCGGTAGCTTTCGGTCGAGCCGACATATTTCAAACGGAAATAGACCAGTATTACCGCCGTGACAAGTGAACCGTATATTTCAAAGTCAATGTTGTACTTCATAGTAAACGACTCCTTTATGATGGTCGTTTCTTATTATACTATACGGATTTCTGCTTTTCAAGAAAAAACAACGGACTATTCTGTTCCGGATTCGGCTCCTTTGATATAGAAAAGGCGGGAAAGCTTCATCGAGCCCAGATAGCAGAAGATGAACAGAACAGGTGTAAACTTCAAAAAGCTCTTTGCTTTACCAGAAATTTTCCCGTGCATCAGGTCGTTTATTCCGATCATGATCGTTTCCCTTGCGCTTTCGGGCAGAAAACAGAAGATTATCGTGCAGGTGATGGCGATTCCCACAAGCAAAAGCAGCCTTATCATCGAAGCTTTCTTCATGCCGAAGCGGAAGAACAGAACCAGGTCAAGTGCAAAAATAAACAGCACGAAAAACGGCGCATATATCAGAAATTTTGCAGGTGACGGCATTTTTCCGTCTGTAACATTATTATATGCCACCGAAAGAATTGCATAGGAAATTAAGCAGCCGACATGGAACAGGATATTAAGTAAAAGGCAGAAAAGGTATTTGTTTCTGACATAGCCTTTCACTCCTTTTGGTGTTGCGGCAATGAAATATGCAAAGAGCTTTTTGGTATCGTTTTTGAAAAGCAGGCCCGTCGTCATGCACATGCCTGCAGCGGCAAGCAGATACATTGCGATAAGGACAAAAGGATTGGTGGCAATTTCAAACATATCCGAAACGCTTTTGTTTCCGAAGAAAACATCGCTCGCGCATGCGATAAAGGGCAGGAGAGCGCAGATAAACGGAAGCAGGGCGCAGATCAGTACGGTAAGTACGTTTGCGGAAAGCTCCATGTATATAAGCCCTTTCGGCGAAAATTTACCGGCTTCGGAAAGGGAGGAGTGCGGGTCATTTTTCTGAACTGTCTTTGTTTCCTCTTTTTCAGATGCGTAAGGAACTTTAAAGCTGTGGAAAAGCATGGTAAAAGAAACCAGCTCCATAATGATAAACAAGGGAATAGCCCAGATGAGGTCGGTTGCATTAAAATCCGGCAGGGTTATATTATTGTCTTTTTCGGAGTTCAGGATGTTCGATAAAGAAAAGCCTGCCGATTTCAGTAAAACAATGACAGTCAGTATAATCAGGGCAACCATGGAGGCATTGCCGCGGGTGCTTGCTTTTTTGTATTCTATGCTGTTTTTGGCCCTGAAGATAAAGAAATCCAAAGGCAGCGTAAAAAATATTATAAATGCGGAAATCAGGAAAGGATAGACCAGGGCTGATTCATTTATGCTGAAATCCCAGTATGCGGCGGAAACCATGGCATTTACAAAGCTGATGACAATTCCTGCACCAAAGAAAATCAATCTGTAGGCAGAAAGTGCGGCAGCGCGCATAAAAGGAGTTACCGGCAGAGTATAGGAGTACTGCGTCCAGCGTGAATTAACGTCTGTCTTATGGTTATTGCCCTGTGTGTTTGCAAGGCTCATGAAATAAGTGATGAAAAAAGCAGTTGCAACGGGCAGGACCTTTACAAGCTTGATATTGTCATTCATGACCGTCTCGTTTATGGCCTCATCGTTCTTTATCGAAACCATTACCAGCCAGAAAAAGAGCAGGAAGCCGAAGCTAAGGCAGATGCGCAGAATGTTTGATTTCCGGGAAATCCTGAATTCCCTGTAGAGGAGCGATTTAAAAGAGCTCATTATTCCCACCCCGTTTCTCCTTTGTGAACATAGAAAAGCATTACCTCATCGAGGCTTGCCGGATCGATCAGAAGATTCTTGTATTTATAGGACGCATCCGGACGGTTCATGGTCAATACTTCCGCACCGAAGCTGCTGATGCGGACGCTAATGATGTCATTGGGATCGATCTTTTCTATTTCGTCCCTGCTGCATTTTATGATGCCGTGCTTTTCAAGTATCTCGTCCTTACAGCCGGTAAGCAGTACACGGCCTTTGTTTATCAGGCAGACAGTGTCAGCTATTTTCTCAAGGTCCGAAGTAATGTGGCTTGACATCAGTATGCTTCTGTCGCCTTCTTTAAGGTATTCCATGAAAATGTGAAGTATTTCATCCCTTACGACAGGGTCAAGACCGGTTGTGGCCTCGTCCATTACAAGAAGCTCGGCATTGTGGGAGAGTGCGCAGGCAATCTGCAGTTTCATTTTCATACCCTTTGAAAACTTGCCGATTTTCTGCTTTGCGGGAAGCATAAAGCGTTCAAGATAGGAGGAAAAGACAGTGTTGTCCCAGCCCGACCACAATCCTGAAAAAATCCTTGCAAGGTCCTTTGCGGTAAGGATATCATGAAAAGGCAGCTCGTCGAAAACCACAGCCATCCTCTGCTTGATTTCCTGCTCATGCTTTATATGGTCAAGCCCGAGCAGCCTGATCTCGCCGGCATCGATGCCTGTAATGTTAAGCAGGCTTTTGATCGTTGTGGTTTTTCCCGCACCGTT
>JAFRWN010000071.1 GCA_017437965.1 Lachnospiraceae bacterium | reverse complement strand
TTTCACGATCTCTTCGGCACGGCCCCTGATGGAGTTCATGCGACGCACCCATTCCAACTGGTCGGCGGCTTTGAACTGTTCGGTTATGCCCTCAGCCCGTTTCATCCTGTCCACCAACTGAGAATACATATCCTCCGCCTGACGGTCAACATCTTCGATATGCTCTTTCAGTTTTCCTGAAAGCATAAGCCCCGAATATGTAACCTTCTTATGTTTACGCAGATAATCGTGATACATCATCCCGAATCGTCCGACCTTGGGCGCCTCCGGTGCTTCAAGGCAAGGATAATAGTAATCGCCTATTAGTTTGTATTTCAGCCCGGTTTTTTCGTCAATGATATACTTCTTTAATTCTTTCATGATCTGAAACCTCCAAAATTTCTTTGTTTTTGTTGTTTCAGACAAGTCAAATAATTGTTTCAGTCGGTTTCAGAATGTGTATCTCTGCCGGATTTCATAATATAAATTCACTTGCGTTATGAACACTCCGACCAATCGAGGTGACAGGATTTGAACCTGCGGCCTCTTCGTCCCTAACGAAGCGCTCTACCAAGCTGAGCCACACCTCGAAACAACGATGCTATTTTACAACATAGCATCGTATTTGTCAACAACAAAATTAAATTTTTTTTTAGGCCTTAGCACTCTGCTTTTTAAGGGTTCTTCTTACCTTTCCGTTGGGATCCTTGATAAGAAGTGCAACAATCCAGATCACAAGTGCAAGTGCAACAACCGAAACGCCGAGGAATGCATCGTTAAGCATATCCTTCGGAGCTGGATTGAAGTATTCATCCCTGAGATCAATATACTCAAATACCGCATCAACAAGCCACATAAGGGATGCACCCCAATACATAAAGCAGAGAATTCCGAGCTTCAGGCTGTCATCCTCATTTTTATACCAGCAAAGTGTCGCAATCACTGCGGCAAAAACAGTAATCAAAAGTGTCATTTTCTGTTTCCTCCGTCAAGCATTTACAGAAGAAGTATCCTTTTTCATCAAAGAATCGGCTACAACGCATACAACGATCCATACGAAAGTGATAAGAAGCGCCATGCAGACGCCGACCGTCGCCATTTCTTTGAACATTTCCATCATGTCATCCTTATTCTTCATCGCAGTAAGGAACGGGAAGAACGGAGTAAGCTCTCCATGCCACAGATGTTCAAATGCAAGCAGAACAACTCCGCCCCAGAGCATCCATGTGAGCCATTTGAGCTTTACTGACATCGGAACCTTTGTAACCTCAGCCTTTACTTCCTTTACCTCGGCTTCAGCTTCTTTCTTTTCTACACCCTTTTTTACAGCAGTTACGGCAACAGCCTCAACTGCGGAAACTATAAAGCAAGCCATATTATCCTCCTTTTTTTGGTCTGCGACCATATTTGTCTAAATTTTATCAAACTATCTTATCAGTGTCAATGTATTATTTTATCAGACAACAGTCTCCGAAGCTGAAAAAACGATATTTTTCTTCCACCGCAACCTTATAGGCATTGAGAATGTTTTCCCTGCCGCAAAGTGCCGCAACCAGCATGATAAGCGTAGATTCTGGCAGATGGAAATTGGTGATCAGTCCGTCAAGTATCTGATACTTGTAGCCGGGATATATGAAGATCGAGGTATCTCCCTCGCTTGCCACTACCCTTCCGTCCCTCGCACAGCTTTCAACGGTTCTGGTGCTTGTCGTTCCGACACATATTACCCTTCCGCCGTTATCCTTTGTGGAATTGATGATGTCGGCATCCTTCTGTCTCAGAATGTAGTGTTCGGTATGCATATGGTGGTCAAGCACGTTTTCCTCTTTTACAGGTCTGAAGGTACCGAGGCCTACATGAAGGGTGACATGGGCAATTTTAACTCCCATATCTTCCACTTTCTGAAGCAGTTCCTTTGTAAAATGAAGTCCTGCCGTCGGTGCCGCTGCCGAGCCGTCATATTTCGCATATACCGTCTGGTAACGGTTCTTGTCCTTGAGCTCATGGGTAATGTAGGGAGGCAGGGGCATGGAACCAAGCTCGTCAAGCACTTCTTCGAATATTCCTTTGTAATGGAATTTCACAAGGCGGTTGCCCTCGTCCACCACATCAATTATCTCTCCGATAAGCCTGCCCTGTCCGAAGGAAATCTTTGTACCGGGCTTTGCTTTCTTTCCGGGTCTTACCAGCGTTTCCCATATATCGTTTTCACGCCTTTTAAGAAGCAGAAGCTCGATATGGGCACCTGGCATCCCGGGAGCCGATACATCATGTATCTTTTCTCCTATTATACGGGCGGGAATAACCTTGGTATCATTTATCACAAGGCAGTCTCCGGGTTTCAGATATTCAAGGATATCGGTAAAATGGCGATGTTCAAGTGCCCCTGTATTTTTGTCGATGACAAGCATACGGGATGACGAACGGTCCTCTAGCGGGTCCTGTGCTATAAGCTCTTCGGGGAGGTCGAAGTAGAAGTCTTTTTTCAAGAGTTGTTCAGGCATTATTTTCTTGCTCCGTACTCGGCAAAGTAAGCATCAAGCGCCGCCTTGATTTCGTCGTTTATCACTATCTGGCCGTTGATTTCTCTGTTATAAAGATATTCCACAACCTCGTCCATGTTTACAATAGCTGCGGTCGGGAAACCATAGGTCTCTCTTACCTCATCAAGTGCGCATTTGTCCGTCTTTCCTTTTTCCTGGCGGTTAAGGGAAACGATAAGTCCCTTGATTTCAATATTTGCAAGGCCTGTGATTATCGGATAGGTTTCCTCGATCGACTTACCGGAGGTGGTAACATCCTCTATCATGATCACTCTGTCGCCGTCCTTAAGCTTTGAGCCGAGTATTGAGCCCTTGTCTGCACCATGATCTTTTTCTTCCTTACGGTTCGAGCAGTAACGGATCTGCTTGCCGTAAAGCTTGTCATAGGCAATAACGGTGGCAACGCTAAGGGGGATACCTTTATAGGCCGGTCCGAAAAGAACGTCAAAGTCATCTCCGTAGGTATCATGTATCGCCTTGGCATAATATTCGCCGAGTCTTCCGAGTGCATGGCCCGTAACATAGTCGCCAGCATTCATGAAGAAGGGGGATTTTCTTCCGCTCTTAAGTGTGAATTCACCGAATTTGAGCACTCCGCTCTCTACCATGAATTCTATAAATTCCTGTTTGTATTTTTCCATGTGAAACCTCGCTTTGTAGTAATTATTTATTGTTATTCAACATACTTGATTATTATATCACTTTATCCGGATTTATGCTATATTTTTTTCACTCAACATTCTTCAGTGCATCAGCGAGGGGCACCTTCTTGATCCTCTGCATGTCGATAAAGGAAACCACGAGGTATGCAGCCATTATTGCGACAAAGCACTTGATATAGTCCTTAATTCCGATAGTAAACGGCATCCATCCGTTCATCCTAGTAAGGAATGCATTCCACATCAGGTTTACACAGTAAATCGAAAGGAATACCGAAATCACACAGGATAAAAAGGCAATAATGGAAGTCAGTCTTACATACAGGCTGTCGATTTCCTTGTTTGTATAGCCGAGTACCTTTACCATTGAAATCGATACTTTGTTGTGCTCGATGATAAGCTTTGTAAGCAGGTAGATTATCATCATGGCAATGATCACTACGATAACCGAGAAATAGTCCATGTAGTTACCGAGTGAATGGTCAAGCTGGTTTGCCATCTTTAAGATATCGTCCACTGTAACTATGGTAAGAATATTCTTCTCATCGATATCCTTTATCTCGTTGTTTGACAGATACCCGGTGAATGAATCTTTTTCAAGTCCGAAAATCTCGTTAAACTGCTCATTATTCATTATCACGCCGATGATTCCGGGCATTTCATATATTCCGGCGATTTTGAACTCATACTTTTTGTCGCCGAACTCTTCCTTAAGCGTAATGGTCTTACCCTTCTTAAGGTTAAACTTTTCGGCATATGAATCGGAAACATATACCTCGTTCCCGCTTGTTTTTCCGGAAGGCTTAATGAAACGGCTGCCGTCTATATAACCATAGACACTGACATTTTCATTCTTATGCGGACCGTTAATGGGTAGCAGGGTTGTCGTACTGTATCTTTCGGCACTCTCCTCCGAGGTCGTAATGACATTTCCTTCATAGTCCTTTGTGTCCTTCAGTATATACTGATAGTCCGCAACCAGATAATCCTTTGCGTTTTCCTGGTAATGCTTAAGAGTTGAGGGCATTCCGACAACAAAGGCCATCAGCACCATTACAAAGAATATGCCGAGGAACAGGGTAAGATATCCGCCGATGTTTTGCAAAAGTATGCGCAGACGGAATCTGGACAAAAACTTCCATCTCGGAAGCCTCATGGCCTTCTTTCGCTTTGAAGTCGAAAGATCCCTACGCAGGAATTTAAGCGGCGAAAGCCTCAGTTTCCTGCTGACAATGATGACATTTATCAATAACATCAGGATTAACGGAAGCAGTGTAGATTTAATAAGTGCTTCCGAATTCCACAGGGTTTTGTAGGCCGGCAGGCTATAGGAATTATAGTACATATTGACTATCACATCCTTGAAAATTGTGTAGCCCAGCAGGTTTCCTACTACTGCCGAAAGGAATGTTACCAACACGGGGCAGGTGATATAATGTCTTAACAGCTCTCCCTTTGTGTAGCCTGAGGACCTCAAGGTTCCGATCACCGCAGCCTCTTCTATTATCGCATTGTTCTGGGTAATCCCGGAAATAAAGGCAAGAACAATAACAAGAACAACAAGCAGCACCTCGCACAGCACCTTATCGCTTCCCATGTCATCGGGGGCAAAATGAATTGCCTGGTTGGCATATTCGGGGACAAATTCGAGGACTTCGTTAACATTATCAAGGTTTTCCATATAGGCCTTAACAAGTTCGGGATCTTCCTTTATCTTCTCTGCTTCATCCTGATCATCCGTAAGGCCTCCGGTAAGGCTGAGTACGGCTATTTTCTTTATTATTTCTTCTGACTTCTTACTCTTTTCATCATCCTTCGGACGCTCGGTAAAATTAAAGGCATACTGGTATTTTACATTGCCGCCCAGCTTTTCGAAGCCTTCCTTTGTTACTGCACCTACATTGAAAGTGATCGCATCGAAGATCATGTCCGTGCTCTTTTCATAGAGGCAGGAATAATCCGAGAAGGAAACCAGTCCGGAAACGGTAAATTCCTCGTCTCCAAGCTTTATTTTGCTTCCGACCTTAATTTTATTGTTGTCGGCGTGCATCCTGTCAATCACTATTTCGTTTTCATTTTCGGGAAATTCACCTTTTATCAGGCATGCTCTGTTAATATCCTCACGCATTGTGAATACCCTGATCTTGGCATCCTTTTCACCGTCAAGATCTGCATCCTCATTAGTTTCAACATAAAACTGCCTGTATACCTTGATATCTTCATTTTCAAAAGCCTTGATCAGCTCATCAGAAGCTTCGTTTTTAAGGTTGAAATGGCCGTCTTCGATATTATATTTTTCATAAGCCTCATCGGCTGCCGTAAGCATGCTGTCATTTGCGACATATACTCCGGAAACCATTGCGATCGTAAGCGCAAGCATGGCAAAAAGGATGAGGTACTTCTTCCATTCTTTTCTGAGCTCACGCAGTATTCTTTTATATAAAGGATTTTTCATGGCATTACTCTCTTTACTGTTAAAATCAACTGTCAGTTTACCAGTCAAGCTCTGTGGCGCTTACTTTGTTTTCATTGACAATATTCTTTCTTACAACCCCGTCACGAAGCTTTATGGTGTGGTCAGCCATATGCTGTATGGCTTCGTTGTGGGTTACCATGATGATGGTATTGCCATATTTTTTATTGACATCCTCGATAAGCTTAAGGATTTCCTTTGATGTATTATAATCCAGAGCGCCCGTAGGCTCATCACAGAGAAGGATATCCGGGTTCTTTACTATCGCACGACCGATTGAGGTACGCTGCTGCTGTCCGCCGGAAAGCTGGTTTGGGAGCTTGTAGCGGTGATCCCAAAGCCCGAGAGTTCTAAGGAGCTCATCAATGTCAAGCGGTTTGTCGGAAAGATAGGCTCCGACTTCAATATTCTCTTTTACGTTAAGATTGGGGATAAGATTATAGAGCTGGAATACATAGCCGAGATGTTTTCTTCTGTACTGAGTAAGGGCTTTTTCATCCATGTCACGAAGCTTGTCTCCGTTAATTGCGATATATCCGTCGTCTGCACCGTCGATGCCCCCGATAATGTTAAGTAAGGTGGATTTTCCGGATCCGGACGGGCCGAGTATTACGCAGAATTCTCCTTTTGCGACCGAGAAATCCATGCCCCGGAGTACTTCCTGCCTGCTGTCTCCGCTTCCGAAAGCCTTGTGTACATTGCTTACTGTTAGAAATTTAAGTTCTTCTTCTGACATTGCCTTATTCCTTTCGAGATTTTCTCTTAAACCAAAGATCAGTTTATGTGTTATGGTTAGCACGCACTAACCATCTTTTTTAAATACAACTGCCATTAAGTACATGACAGTTATATTATGTTAAATGATATATGGTTGTAGGGCAAAAGTCAAGGCAAAACAAGGCTTCCGTGGCAATTTCGTTATTCTGTACAAATATCATATACGTGAGCAGAATGTTTTTTGTAACATATGAACATATGCACATATGTTTCTACTTGTGTGTAATTCTTTTTGCACTATTTCACACAGCCGATAAGCTCCGAAAGCTTTTCAATTCCGCTTGCGTCCATGTAGTCTTCTATTCCGTCAATCACCTTTATTGTAGTAAGCGGATCATGGAAATTTGCGGTTCCGACACTGACAAGGCTTGCACCTGCCATAATGAATTCAAGGGCATCTTCCGCACTTGCAATACCGCCCATTCCTATTATCGGAATCTTTACGGCATTTGCGCACTGATATACCATTCTTACCGCTACAGGCTTGATTGCAGGGCCTGAAAGTCCTCCCGTTTTGTTCGCAAGCGCAAAGGTTCTGCGGTTAATGTCGATTTTCATTCCTGTAAGTGTGTTTATCAGTGAAATTCCGTCTGCACCGCCTGCCTCTGCTGCTTTTGCGGTCTCAGTAATATCGGTCACATTGGGACTTAATTTCATTACAATAGGCTGCTTTGCCACTTTTTTTATAGCTGCAGTGATTTTTTCAACCATCACAGGATTTGTACCAAATGCAATACCGCCCTCCTTTACATTCGGACAGCTGATATTGATTTCAAGCATTTTGATGGATTCTGCTTCTGCAAGCCTTTCAACCGCCGAAACATACTCTTCTTCCGAGTGACCGCAGACATTTACAATTATATTGGTGTCGTATTTCTCAAGAAAAGGAATATCGCGGGAAAGGAAGGTGTCCAGTCCCGGATTCTGAAGGCCGATCGCATTCAGCATTCCGCCATAGGTCTCGGCAACTCTTGGTGTGGGATTTCCTGCCCACGGAGTGATTGCAACACCCTTGGTCACAACACCGCCAAGCTTGTTAAGATCCACAAATTCGCTGAATTCAATGCCTGAACCGAAGGTACCCGAGGCGGTCATTACGGGGTTTTTGAACTCGATTCCCGCAAAATTTATTTTTGTATTCATATGTCAAGCACCTCCGTATCAAATACCGGTCCGTCTACGCAGACTCTCGTGTTATTGACCATGCTGTGAGCATCCTTGTTCTTTGTCTTGGTCACGCAGCCGAGGCATGCACCGATACCGCAGGCCATTCTTTCTTCAAGTGAAACATAGGCCTTGACATTCTTTTCGGAAGCATAGGCGGAAACACCGCGAAGCATCGGCATCGGGCCACATGCACATATGACGTTACTTATTATGTCATTGTCCTTTATTGCATGGATGACATTTCCATGGGTACCGATTTTTCCGTCATCCGAAGCGAAATATACATCACAGTATCTTCTGAAATCATCGGCAAGGAAAATATCATTGCTTCTGAAACCAAGTACTGCAGCGAGCTTTGAATCCGGATAGGTATAGTGATATTCCTTCACAAGCCCAAGCATCGGAGGGATTCCTATACCTCCGCCAACTGCTATCATGTCATACTCAAGCTTCCAGAAGCCTGCAGTCTTCTCTTCTAAAGTATCATCGGGCTTTATAGCAAGCGAACGAATACTTTCAAGGTCATAGCCGTTGCCGATGGGACCCATAAAACGGATTTTTTCGCCGGGGCGAAGCTTTGAAAACTGTTCTGTACCAGTATTTTTGCCCGAAACCCTGTATACGAAGCGAAGGGTTTCGTCCCTAAGGTCATATTCGCAGATGCTTATCGGTCTCGGTAAAAGCTTTGAAGAATCATTTGTATATATCATCACAAACTGACCCGGCTTTGCACATACTGCAATTTCCGGGGAATAGATCATCATATCGTAGATACCAGCCGAAATTTCCCTGTTTACAAGAACTTCGGCAACATTTATGGTTTTTGCCATGGATTACCTCCTCTGTGAGATTTGCAGGTTTCCCTCATATCACATAATTTCTTTTATAGAATACCATATTTTGACTGTTTTTACAAGAAAATACCTATATCCGGCCTCTATTTTTTACAAACTTTTCACCTATTCCTACTCAATATAATATTGAATTATTTGGCAAAATGAAGTATAATATACTCCGTGTGCGAAAAAGACAGAGTATCAAGTTACCGGAGGAATTATCTTGAGTAATTTATTCCTTGGAATCGACATCGGTTCCACCACAGTCAAAATTGCGATCATCGATGAGGAAAAGAACATACTATTTTCCGATTATGAGCGTCATTTTGCAAATATCCAGCAAACCCTTGCAGACTTGCTTAAAAAGGCCATCGACAAGATCGGTGACCAGAGCGTTTCTGCAGTTATCACAGGTTCAGGCGGTCTGACCATCGCAAAGCACCTTGGTGTAAGCTTCACCCAGGAAGTTGTTGCGGTTTCTACCGCCCTGACTTACTATGCTCCGAAAACCGACGTTGCTATTGAGCTCGGCGGTGAGGATGCAAAGATCATATATTTCACAAACGGTATCGACCAGAGAATGAACGGTATCTGCGCCGGTGGTACAGGCTCTTTCATCGACCAGATGGCAAGCCTCCTTAAAACCGATGCATCAGGCCTCAATGAATATGCCAAGAGCTACCAGGCTATCTATCCGATTGCTGCACGTTGCGGTGTATTTGCAAAGACCGATATCCAGCCTCTGATCAATGAGGGTGCCACAAAGCCCGACCTTGCCGCATCCATTTTCCAGGCAGTTGTAAACCAGACCATCTCAGGTCTTGCCTGCGGTAAACCCATACGCGGCCATGTTGCCTTCCTCGGCGGCCCTCTTCACTTTCTTACAGAACTCAAGGCAAGCTTCATAAGGACTCTGAAGCTTGATGATGAACATATAATCGATCCCGACAATTCCCATCTTTTTGCAGCAATAGGCTCCGCAATGACAAGTAACGGTGCCGAATCCTTCATGCTCGGAGACATGCAGAAGCGTCTTTCCGAGGGTATCAAGATGGAATTCGAGGTAAACCGTATGGATCCTCTTTTCAAAAGCGAGGAGGATTATAATGTTTTTGCGAAGCGTCACAGCATCCATACTGTAAAAAAGGCTCCCCTTGCCGATTATGAGGGTGACTGCTACCTGGGTATTGATGCAGGTTCAACCACCACAAAGCTTGCGCTTGTAGGCGAGGACGGTTCGCTCCTCTATTCTTTCTATTCCAACAACAATGGTTCGCTTCTTAAAACGACCATAAAGGCCATAAAGGAAATATATTCACTTCTGCCCGACAGTGCAAGGATAGTACGCTCCTGCTCCACCGGCTATGGTGAGGCACTTGTAAAGTCCGCGCTTATGCTTGACGAGGGCGAGGTTGAGACCGTTGCGCACTATTATGCAGCGGCATTCTTCGATCCGACCGTAGACTGCATACTTGATATCGGTGGTCAGGACATGAAGTGTATCAAAATAAAGAACGGAACAGTCGACAGCGTGCAGCTTAACGAAGCATGTTCCTCAGGCTGCGGTTCCTTCATTGAAACCTTTGCAAAGAGCCTTGATTTTGAGGTTGCTGACTTCGCAAAGATCGCTCTTTTTGCAAAGAACCCCATCGATCTCGGAACCAGATGTACGGTTTTCATGAATTCGAAGGTTAAGCAGGCCCAGAAGGAAGGCGCGACGGTTGCTGACATTTCCGCTGGTCTTGCATATTCCGTAATCAAGAATGCACTTTATAAGGTTATCAAGGTTGCCAACGCAAAGGATCTCGGCAAGCGTATCGTTGTCCAGGGCGGTACCTTCTATAATGACGCAGTTCTCAGAAGTTTCGAGAAAATCGCAGGCTGTGAGGCAGTAAGACCCGATATCGCAGGTATCATGGGTGCCTTTGGTGCCGCACTTATCGCAAGGGCTCATTATGAGGGAACAGAATCCACCATGCTTCCTTTCGAGGATATCAAGGAACTCAAGTTTGTTACCTCAATGGATCGTTGCAAGGGCTGTACCAATGCCTGTCTCCTTACGATCAACAAATTCTCCGGCGGAAGACAGTTTGTTTCCGGAAACCGCTGCGAACGTGGCCTTGGTCTTGAGAAAAACAAGGAACAGATTCCGAATCTTTTCGAATATAAACTTAAACGTACTTTCAATTACTATAAATCCCTGCCTATTACCGAGGCAAAGCGTGGCAAGGTTGGAATTCCGAGGGTTCTCAATATGTATGAGAACTTCCCGTTCTGGCATACCTTCTTCACCAAACTCGGTTATCAGGTGATCACTTCGCCCGTATCAAGCAGGAAAATATATGAGCTGGGCATTGAATCGATTCCGAGTGAGTCGGAATGCTATCCCGCAAAGCTTGCGCATGGCCATGTTTCATGGCTTATCAAGCAGAACGTCCCCTATATCTTCTATCCCTGCATTCCTTATGAGCATAAGGAGGATGAGGGGGCCGGAAACCACTACAACTGCCCTATCGTCACATCCTACGGCGAAAATATCAAGAACAATGTTGATGAACTGAAGACTACTGACATTGTTTATGAAAATCCTTTCTTCTCATTTGAAAGCAAGGAAATAATTACAAACGGACTCATCCGTCATTTCTCAAAGAAGGGTATCGACAGCGAAGAGATCACATCCGCTGCATCCGATGCCTGGGATGAAATGATGAACTACAAGGATGACATCCGCAAAAAAGGCGAGGAAACACTTAAATATATGGAAGAGACCGGACGCATGGGCATTGTTCTTGCAGGACGTCCCTACCATATCGATCCCGAGATTCATCATGGTATACCGGAGATGATCACAAGCTACGGTGTTTGTGTTCTTACCGAGGACTCAATCTCCCATCTCGGACATGTCGACAGACCTATGATAGTCGTTGACCAGTGGATGTACCATACAAGACTTTACAATGCTGCAAGTTACGTAAGGACAAGGGATGATCTTGAGCTTATCCAGCTCAATTCCTTTGGCTGCGGTCTCGATGCGGTCACCACCGACGGTGTGGCGGACATTTTAAATGCTTCCGGAAAGATCTACACCTGCCTTAAGATTGATGAGGTAAACTCCCTTGGCGCTGCAAGAATCCGTGTACGTTCTCTTCTTTCCGCTGTAAAAGACAGAAAGAAAAACGGCATCAAGCCCGAGATTCATTCTTCAGCACATAACAGGGTGATTTTCACCAAGGAAATGCGCGACTCAGGCTACACTATACTTGCTCCTCAGATGTCGCCCATACACTTTGACCTTCTCGAACCCGCACTCCGTTCCTGCGGCTACAATGTTGTGGTTCTCAACAATGACGGACGTAATTCTGTCGATGTGGGTCTTAAATATGTCAATAATGATGCCTGCTACCCTTCACTCTGCGTAGTCGGTCAGATCATGGATGCCCTTCTTTCCGGCAAATATGACCTTAACAAGACCGCAGTCATCATTACCCAGACCGGCGGAGGCTGCAGGGCAACAAATTATATAGGATTTATCAGACGTGCACTCCAGAAGGCCGACATGGGTCAGATTCCTGTCGTTTCGATAAATGCTTCGGGTCTTGAATCAAACCCCGGACTCAAATATACCTACGGTCTTCTCAAGCGTGTCATCCAGTCACTGATCTATGGTGATGTGCTGATGCGCTGTCTGTACCGCGTACGTCCTTATGAGCTTATAGAGGGTTCGGCCAACAAGCTTCATATGAAGTGGAAGGAAAAGCTTTCAACCGATCTTTCAAAGGGTGCAAGCTGGCATGGCTTCAAGAAGAACGTAAAGGCCATGATAAAAGAATTCGACAACTTTGCGATCGATGAAAACCTTAAAAAGCCTAAGGTCGGTGTTGTAGGCGAAATACTTGTAAAATATGCTCCGGCTGCTAACAACTATCTTGTTGACCTTCTCGAAGCGGAAGGCGCAGAGGCCGTTGTTCCGGACCTTATCGACTTCTTCCTTTATACCTGCTACGATGCCAAATACAAGGCTGATGAGCTCGGAAAGAGCAAGAAGGAAGCAAAATACAATATGTGGGCAATAAGCCTTATCGATCACTGCCGTAAGGTTGCAAGAAAGAGCTTCGCTGAAAGCAAACGCTTTACACACATGGCCAATATCGAAGAACTTGCTGAACTTGCAAAACCGATAGTTTCCATCGGAAACATGACCGGTGAAGGGTGGTTCCTCACAGCCGAAATGCTTGAGCTTATCAAGAGCGGCACGGAAAACATCGTATGCTGCCAGCCTTTCGCCTGCCTCCCGAACCACATCGTAGGAAAGGGCGTAATCAAGGAACTAAGGCTCCGCTACCCGAATTCAAACATTGTAGCTATTGACTATGATCCGGGTGCCAGCGAGGTTAACCAGCTGAACCGTATCAAACTGATGCTTTCAACAGCCAACAAAAACCTAGGTCTCGGGAAAGCATAGAACACTGAATATAAGGCATAAAAAGGACCTGTCTGCGAATAATCGTAAACAGGTCTTTTTAAATGCTTTTTACTGTACTCTCTTGAATACCACTACCAGTCTTCCCTCAGGATCATATACCCTGTAGCAGGTCGACAATGAAAGCAGCTGGTCACCCCAGTAAGCTTCCACATCCGACTTGTAGCTGGAGAGTTTCTTCATATAATATACGTAGGTGTTGAATTCATCCTCGGTCAGCTCGCCGTCATACTTATAATACTTGAAGCACTTGTCTTCAACCGTATAGATCTTGGTAATAACGACTGCCATTACCTCGTAAACACCTTCTGCATAGGCAGTATTGAAATAGCAGTACTTATGGCCATCCTCTATCCATTTGTTATCACGGAACTTTCTCAGGTTATTGAATGCGGTTCCATCATTCATGTTATGACCGTAGATAATATAATTCTGGCTCTTGTTCAGCTGGGTCTTCTCAGCCATGAAAGGAAGTCCTCTGAACAGGTATCTGCCTTCAAAATCCTTGTAGAGATATTTCTCATAATCTCCAGGAGTATACATTACCGGATAATCGATCTGGGTATCGGGTATCTTTATCCAGCCGACACAGTCATGGTTCATTTCATAAAGGCTGGTATATTTCTTCTTCCAGTCATCCGAAACCTCATCGACTATCTTTTTGGTGGTGCTGGTTTCGGTCACATAAACCATTTCGTCAGGGAAATAGATGTCCAGATCTGTAACCGTGATGGTATTGGGATTTATTTCATCTACATCCTTGGAAATGTCTCCGACTATGTCCTGAAGCTTGTTCATGCCCTTCTTGTATTCGTATTGTGTATAGTAATAAATACCTATCCTTATCACACAATACAGGAATACACCGATGCACGCAAACATCATCAGGGTATATACAAGGCTCTTTTTCTTCTTTTTCTTTTTTCCCTTCTTCGGAACCTCCTCTGATTCGCGAGTTACATTTTCTTCAGTTTTTTTATCCGAAGCATTTTCATCAGAACCGTTTCCGTCAGGAGCTTTTTCGTCATTTTTTTCAGCTCCATCAGTCTTCTCTTCCGCCTTCGTTTCCACTTCCTTTTCGGGTACTTTTTCAGGTTCCTTTGCCTTATCTTCCGGTTTTCTTCTTAATGCCTCAATCAGACTCGGCGCAGATTCGGAAGATTCATTTATAATTGATTCGCTTAATTTATCAAGGTCAATCTTCGGTTCAGCCGGCACATCTTCTGTATCGGTCGGTTCGTCAACTTCAAGAGTATCAAACACATCACCGACATCTACTTTGAAATCGGTTTCTGCTTCCTCAAGCTTTTCGGAAGTATCCGCAACCGCCTCGCTTATTTTCGCAGTTTCCTTTTCTTCAAGGATTTCCTTTACCGGAACCTTTACGGGCGGCTCGGGCTTTTCAGGCTTAGCCGGTTCAATTTTCACTTCAGGGAGTTCATCATAGTCTTCATATTCAGACTCATCGACCTCAACCTCCGCAGCATGATCCTGAACCTCTAAGAAAAGTGCCTTGAGATCATCCTCTTCCGCTGCTTTTCTGCTGCCTATACCCTTTATTTCAAAGGGTGAAACATCAACATCATCAGAAACTTCTTTTATCAGTTCCTTGGTGACGTCACCATATTCCTCGGAATCAGCCAGCTCGGTAAGTGATTTCAGGAAATCATCAGACATATTTTTGTCCTTGGGATCCGGCATTTATAACCTCCGTGTATTTGCGACAAACGTCGTATAAAATGCTAAGATAATCATACCATAAACCAAAGTAAATATCTACTGATTATCTGTTTTTTCATAAAATTTTCAAAAATTAAGACCTGCCTTTACGACAGGTCTTAAACACTTTATTTTTTCTCGATTTTTGTCATTCCGCCCATGTAAGGCTGAAGTGCCTTGGGAATGTTGACACTGCCGTCTGCATTGAGATTGTTCTCAAGGAAAGCAATGAGCATACGGGGAGGAGCAACGCAGGTATTGTTAAGGGTATGAGGAAGATATTTGCTTCCGTCCTCTGCCTGAACCCTGATCCTGAGTCTTCTTGCCTGGGCATCGCCGAGATTTGAGCAGCTGCCCACTTCAAAATACTTCTTCTGTCTGGGTGACCATGCTTCTACATCACAGCTCTTTACCTTAAGATCTGCGAGATCTCCCGAGCAGCACTCAAGTGTACGTACTGGAATGTCAAGTGATCTGAAGTAATCTACGGTATTCTTCCAGAGCTTATTATACCATTCTTTGCTCTCCTCAGGCTTGCAGACAACTATCATTTCCTGCTTTTCAAACTGATGTATACGGTATACTCCTCTTTCCTCTATACCGTGTGCACCCTTCTCTTTTCTGAAGCAAGGTGAATAGCTGGTAAGAGTCTGGGGAAGAGTATTCTCCGGAACAAGCTGGTCAATGAACTTACCGATCATAGAATGCTCACTTGTTCCGATAAGATAAAGATCCTCGCCTTCGATCTTGTACATCATATTTTCCATCTCTGCAAAGCTCATAACACCGGTTACAACGCTTGAACGGATCATATAAGGCGGAATATAATAGGTAAATCCGCGTCCGATCATGAAATCCCTTGCATATGAAAGACATGCAGAATGAAGTCTTGCAATATCTCCCTTAAGATAATAGAAACCGTTACCTGCAACACGTCCGGCAGGATCCATCTCGATTCCGTCGAGTGCTTCCATAATATCGGTATGATAGGGGATTTCGAAATCAGGAACAACGGGCTCGCCGAACTTCTCGATTTCAACGTTCTCGGAATCATCCTTACCGATAGGAACCGAAGGATCGATGATGTTGGGGATCACCATCATTCTCTTCTTTACTTCTTCCTGAAGAACTACTTCGTCCTCTTCAAGTTTAGTAAGTCTGTCACCGAATTCCCTGACCTTGTTTTTAACCTCTTCTGCCTCTTCCTTCTTGCCCTGTGCCATCAGTGCACCGATCTGTTTGGAAAGAACATTTCTCTGGTTACGGAGATCGTCTGCCTCCTGCTTAGCTGCTCTTGACTTCTTGTCGAACTCAATTACCTCATCAACAAGCACAAGCTTCTGGTCCTGAAACTTATTCTTTATATTCTGCTTAACAACCTCGGGATTTTCCCTGAGGAACTTGATATCAATCATTTTAACGCCTCCTGTTTTCTGATACATGATTGAAGCTTTTTGCCACAAGAAATTATAACATAATCGCCGATTCTAATCAACCAAAAATTTTTAAGTTTTCTCTTGCATTTATCGAAGAAATGTGGTAATATACTTTTTGCGTGCTGATATAGCTCAGCAGGTAGAGCGCATCCTTGGTAAGGATGAGGTCACCGGTTCAAATCCGGTTATCAGCTTAAAACCCTTGCAGATTCTGCAAGGGTTTTTCTTATTTCTTAATATCTTTTCTGGCATCCAGTATACGTGTCAGCTGTTTTTTGATGCTTGCCTTATCCTTATATGTGATTCTGAAGAAATCAATAAGCGAAAGCTCATCAAAACTACCATATACAAGCCTTGCCCTGACAAGATAATAAAGTCCGACGGTAGATACCAGCTCATCGATTTCGGAACCCTTAAGAAGCTTTTCCGCAAGCGCATAGGCATGCTCTCTTTCCTGTATGATAAAGGCCTTCAGCTCTCCTATCGTCGTAACCTTAAGGAAAGACAGCTGGGCAAGATAGCTTTCAGGATTGGCTTCGATCAGCTGTGCACCCGTAATTGCGGCAATCGATTCTGTAAATTCCTTTATCAGATCATTATTCTTAAGGAATTCACCCATGGTATGATGGTCGAGCGACAGATTGTCAGCCTCGTCAAGCCTGATCTTGTTCTTCGCGTCAATCTCATACTGATTTACCCTGTTCCTTATGCGGAGGAACGCATCGTCCGCAGTCTCAAGAAGTCCTGCTACTCTTGCGAACTCCCTTCTTGCGTCTCTCGGTATGCCGAATTCATTCTTATAGCCAAGGTCATGCTCTATCTCAGCCCATACATGCTGAAGCACGGACCTTATCTGGACCTCAAACCTTATCTTTCTTATCTCTTCTGGATACTGTGGGGTGTCCGGCAGCCTGCATATATAGTGCAGGGAAAGATAACCGAAAGTTGACGGTGCCAGAACCTTACGCTTGTCAATGGAATTCTCCTTGTCGATGATAAACATATTTTTCAGAAGCTCGGCAATTTTATCAACCTGATCGGAAAAATAACATATTATCCTGAAGCCCACTATATCAGAAAGATCTAAAACCGAATGGTATCTGTCGGGCTTACGAAGAAGCTTGCCATAGAGTGACTTCTCGGTCTTTACCCTGTAGGTAAACTGCATTATGCTTGCCTTGTCATCCCTTGATTTTTCATCAATCATACCATTGACTATTGCAGCCAGCTTGACATAGTTTGCCCTGTTCGCCCTGTATTCGTCAATGATTTTCTGTTCTTTCGGAGTCAAAATTTTTCTCCTTTATATCATAAATAATTTCTCTGCCTGAATATTTCATAGGAAATGACAGCCATCGCAACACTTGCGTTCAGTGAATCGATATTACCTTTCATCGGGATGGATACGGTAAAATCACAGGTTTCCTTTACAAGCCTGCTGACGCCGTCTCCCTCGCTTCCGATAACAAGTCCGATAGGGCCTGTAAGATTGCAGTTCTGCATCGGTCCTCCGCTCATATCCGCTGCTGCAAACCACATATTGCTCTTTTTCTTCAGTTCCTCTATGGTCTGGCATATGTTGGTAACCTTTGCCACAGGAACATAATTGATCGCACCGGCACTTGATTTTGCAACGGTAGCAGTAAGTCCTACGGCACGACGCTTGGGAATGATGATGCCATGTGCACCGACCTGGTCGGCAGTCCTTATCATTGCGCCAAGGTTATGGGGATCTTCGATTCCGTCAAGTATAATAATGAAAGGAGCCTCGCCCTTATCCTCGGCCGCCTTAAGTATGTCATCGACGCTTGCATAGTTATAGGCTGCGGCGTAAGCAATTACGCCCTGATGCTTTCCGGTCTCGGAAATCTGGTCAAGCCTTTCTTTCTTTACAAAATTCAATATGCAGTCGGTCTTTTTTGCCTCGCGCAGTATTGATTTTACCGGACCGTCCTGACAGCCGTCAAGAATGAACAGCCTGTCTATCGTCTTACCCGAGCGGAAGGCTTCCATTACGGCGTTTCGTCCCTCAATTACTGATTCTTCGTAGCGCATATCATCTACTCCTTAAAATCTGAAAAGGCTTTTTTCAATAGTTCAAGCAGTCTTTCGTTACTGCCCGAAAGATAAAGCCAGCCACAAAGCGCCTCAAAACCTGTTGCAGTTCTGTATTCGGTCGCGCTTGCATTTTTCGGCATGGTATAGGATTTTGCATTTCTCGCACGCTTATAAACAGCATGTTCCTCTTCCGTAAGCATTTCCTCAATATCATGCATTATTTCACACTGCATATGGCAGTTTACATATTCGGTACACTTTTTATGGATCTTCTGCACCTGCACATCCATTGTTTCTGCGAGCATGGTACGAATAACAAGTTCATAGACCGCATCTCCCACATGTGCAAGCACCAAAGGATTTATCCGACGCAGGTCTTTTCTGTTTTTAACGCCAAGTTCCGAAAGTATCTTCAAAGCACTGAAATCATCATTTTCATCTGCCTTGGTACTGTCCGGAATATACTCCATCATTATTCCCTTCCACTCACCTGCCGGGCAGTTGAAATCGTAGTTTTCTCCGGTTTCTTTGAATCCAGATGCTTTATAGCACTTTATCGCAGGCGGATTGGAGTCAAATACTCCGAGGCTGATCTTTTTAGCCCCGAATTCCTTTACCGCATAATCCTTTGCAAGTGAAAGAAGCTTCCTTCCGAGTCCCTGTCCTCTTCTTTCGCAGTCTACTATGACAAAACCAAAGCGTATATGAGTAAGGTCCTCTGGCTCCGGAAAACGTAACAGAATATGTCCGAAGATTTTTCCTTCATCATCCACTGCCGTCATCGGATGCATCGGAAGCGGATACTCTCTGCCATAATACTCTGCGTTCAGCTCGTCTCCTGAAAGCGGGTAATGCCCGATACGGTCGGCTGACCATTTATAGAGGGCAGCCTCATCCTTAAGCCATCCGCAGATCACGGGTGAATCGGTTGTTTCATAAGGTCTTAATTTCATCTTATTTATTAATTTCCCAGACAGTTCCTTCTCTGGTATCTTTTATTGTTATTCCTTTTGCAGAAAGTTCTTCGCGGATAGCGTCTGCAGTGGCAAAATCCTTTGCCTTCTTTGCTTCCTTACGCTTTGCAAGCATTTCCTCAACATAGGCTGCAAGCTCCTCGTCAACTTCCGACTGTGTATCCTCATAGGGTTCTGTAAGTCCGAGACTGAGAACATAATCAAAACTATCGATAAGGGCTTTCTTGGTATCGTCATTTATATCAGCCTTCAGCACATCATAGACAACGGTAAGCGCACCGGCGGTATTGATGTCCGAGCAGAGTGCATTCATAAAATCCTCATTGAACTTGTCAAAGCATTCCTTATCTACGTTTTTGTAGCTGTCACCAACCTTTTCGGCATTGAGTCCTGCAATTCTCTTTCTTAACTTGTCATAGGCCGCTTTCACCTGGTCAAGAACCTCATATGAAAACTCGAGAGGCTTACGGTAATGGCTCTGCAGGCAGAACATTCTGTAAACCAGCGGATTGTAACCCTTTGACTCAAGCAGTGAAACCGTCAGGAAATC
>JAFRWN010000070.1 GCA_017437965.1 Lachnospiraceae bacterium | reverse complement strand
AATACCTCTCAAATTTGATATATTTATTATACCATAAAAAGTGCCGAAAAGCCAGAAAATACAAGGCTTTCGGCACTTTTTTGTTCATAAAATAGTTAAGTCCGAGGCTGGTATAGCCTCGGACTTTGTCTTCAGTCTGAATCCGTTGCAGAAGCAACGGATTTTCTTTTATTTTACTACGTCAAGCTTCGGCGACCCCCGAAGGGGATCGACTATATCGCGCAGACTGACTGATGACATTCTTCGAATGTCATCCAATTACATACAAGTATACCCACCATCTACAGGGAGATTAACACCTGTTACATAGGATGATGCGGGAGATGCGAGGAAGATTGCAGCGGAGTCAAGCTCGCCTTCGTTTCCGTATCTTTCCTCGGGAATCATGGTTTTTGCGTTCTGCTGGAAGAAATCACTGTTGAGTGTTTCGGTTGTCAGCGGTGTGTAGAAGTAACCGGGGCAGATTGCATTGACTGTGATGCCATATTTACCCCATTCAGCAGCGAGGGCACGGGTAAGGTTTACAACACCGCCCTTTGCAGCATGATAAGGAGCTGAACCGCAGATTTTGTTTCCTACAAGTCCGTACATCGAAGCAATGTTGATGACACGGCCGTATTTAGCGGGAATCATAGCCTTCTTTGCAACAGAGCGTGCAACCTTGAAGGAACCGAAGAGATCGATTTCCATCTCATGTGAGAACTGCTCGTCTGTGATGTCTTCTGCCGGGGCAACAGCACCGGTACCTGCATTATTTACAAGAATGTCGATACGTCCGAACTTTTCGATAACGGTATCAACCATTTTTTCTACCATTTCAGTATCAGTAATATCGCAGCGTACAGCGAGAGTGGGAACTCCGAATTCCTTTGCGATGTCAGCTGCGACTTCATCGATAAGATTCTGTCTTCTTGCTACGGCAACAATTGCACAACCCTGGTTTGCGAGTGCCTTTGCCATCTGAACTCCGAGACCTGTTGAACATCCGGTAACTATTGCAACCTGACCGGAAAGATCAAAATAATTTTTCATTTTTTACCTCCAGAAAATACCTTAGTACAATGTATGTACTGTGTATATTATCTTACAAAATGCCTGTTTAGTCAAGTAAAAATGGCAAAAATTGGCTTGATTTTGGCATGAATTATTACTAAAAGGGTATATGTTTTAAAATTGTTCTTTTGTGAGAATGTTACGAAAATGTAACAAATACGTTACAAAAACGTAAAAAAAGCTTTATTTTTCCGACTTTTTGTGTATAATAGGGCGCATGGTTAAGAAAAGGAGGGAAAAAAGAAGTTTATGAAATTGGAAATGTTGACAAAGAAGCCTATATCGTTCGTACTTGCCCTTATTATGTTTGCCCTTGTACCCATGGAAATTATCAATTTGCGCGAGGCACTTGCAAAAACCGTGGAGGGTACGGAAACGATAGCTGAAACAGAAGAAAAGAGCATACATGAACAGATAGAAGAAAAGCTCAGTCTGCAGAATGCAGGTATGGCAAGCCTTATAAGTTTTGATGAAAGTGAAATATTTGACAGTGAGAGTGATGTGACTGAGGAAACCGAAAAAACAGAAGTAGCTGAGATAACTTCAACACCTACACCTACAGTTACACCGGTACGCACATCCACACCTACACCGGTACCGACCTCAACCCCTAGACCTACCGCAACCCCTATACCTACATCGACACCGAAGCCGACTTCGACCCCGGTGCCCACTACCAATCCCAACATGACCTCGGATCCATATGTTTGGAACGGTCCCAAGCTTACAAAGACCAAGGGTGTAAATTACGGTCCTTCCGGAAAGGAAACCTACTATAATTTAAATATGAAAGAAGTCGTTGCGAGAATGAGAAGGATGGGCTTTTCCGAGGAAGAGTATCCTTACTGGGAGCGCGAGGACGGAGCAAAGATGCTCGGACCTTACGTAATGGTTGCCGCAAACCTTAATTTAAGACCCCGCGGTTCACTTGTTCCCTGCAGTCTCGGAATGGCAATCGTATGTGATACCGGCGGTTTTGCAAGAAGAAACCGTACCCAGCTTGATATTGCAGTCAACTGGAGAATGAGATAGTACAATTATATAAGAAGAAACTAAACCCTGAGGATGAAGGATTTATGATCCGGAAATATCCTCGGGGTTTTTGTTTGAAATTTTCAAAAAAATACATTAGCACTCACTTGACAAGAGTGCTAACAAGTGTTATACTAGGGTCAGAATTCAGGAAAAGTGAGGTGAAGATTATGAATATCAACAAATATACACAGAAATCAATGGAAGCGGTGCAGGAATGCGAAAAGCTGGCTTATGATAACAATGCACCGGAAATAAGTGATGAGCATTTGCTTCTCGCCATGCTCACTATCGAGGATAGCCTTATCGTTAAACTCCTTGAAAAGATGGAGATAAGGGTATCCGAGTTTGAAAAACGTGCAAGACAGGCAGTGGAAAAGCTTCCCCGCGTTACGGGAAACAGCCGTGTCGGAATGAGTGCAAGCCTTAACCGTACACTTCTTTCGGCAGAGGATGAAGCAAAGGCAATGGGAGATGAATATGTTTCCATAGAGCATATTTTCCTTTCGTTGCAGAAAAATGCCGGAGCAGAGGTAAAGGCTGTTTTTAAGGAATATGGACTGACCCGCGAACGTTTTCTTAAGGCACTTGCAGAGGTAAGGGGTAACAGAAGGGTTGAAACCGATAATCCCGAGGCTACCTATGATACCTTGTCGAAGTACGCCATAAACCTTGTGGAACGAGCAAGGGAGCAGAAGCTTGATCCGGTTATCGGACGTGATTCGGAAATCAGGCATGTGATAAGAATTCTTTCAAGGAAAACCAAGAACAATCCGGTACTGATCGGCGAACCGGGTGTCGGCAAGACTGCAGTCGTAGAAGGACTTGCCCAGAGGATAGTTGCAGGTGATGTGCCTGAGGGACTTAAGGATAAGCAGCTTTATTCACTCGATATGGGCGCTTTGGTCGCCGGTGCAAAGTACCGTGGCGAGTTTGAGGAGAGACTCAAGGCCGTGCTCGATGAAGTTAAGCAGAGCATGGGCGAGATAATACTGTTCATTGATGAGCTGCATACCATAGTCGGTGCCGGAAAAGCCGAGGGCTCGATGGATGCCGGAAACATGCTTAAGCCTATGCTTGCAAGGGGCGAGCTGCACTGCATCGGTGCGACCACGCTTGACGAGTACAGGAAATATATTGAAAAGGATGCTGCGCTTGAGCGTCGTTTCCAGCCTGTAATGGTTGATGAGCCGACGGTCGAGGACACAATCTCGATACTCCGTGGCATAAAAGAAAGATATGAGGTTTTCCATGGCGTAAAGATCACCGATGCGGCGCTTGTTGCGGCTGCGACTCTTTCACACCGTTATATTTCGGACCGTTTCCTTCCCGATAAGGCCATAGACCTTGTCGATGAGGCCTGCGCGCTGATAAAGACCGAGCTTGATTCAATGCCTACCGAGATGGATGAACTGCAGAGAAAGATAATGCAGCTGCAGATCGAGGAGGCGGCCCTAAAGAAAGAGGACGACAATCTGAGCAAGGAAAGACTTGGCGAACTCCAGAAGGAACTTGCGGAGCTCAAGGATGAGTTCGATGTCAAGAAAGCCCAGTGGGAGAATGAAAAGAATGCCGTTGACCATCTTGTAAAGCTTCGCGAGGAGAGGGATGAGATCAACCGTCAGATTGCCAAAGCCCAGCAGGAATATGATCTCAACAAGGCTGCCGAGCTTCAGTACGGAAAACTCCCTCAGATCACTGCCGAGATAGCAAGATGTGAGGAAGAAATCAAGAATAAGGACAATACCCTGCTTCATGAGAGCGTTTCAGACGACGAAATTGCAAGGATAGTTTCAAGATGGACGGGAATACCTGTTTCAAAACTAAACGAAAGTGAGAGTAACAAGATACTCCGCCTTGCAGACACACTTCATGAGCGTGTGATCGGCCAGAATGAGGCTGTGACAAGGGTTTCGGAATCGATAATCAGAAGCAAGGCAGGTATAAAGGATCCTACAAAGCCTGTCGGTTCCTTCCTTTTCCTAGGCCCTACAGGTGTCGGAAAGACTGAACTTGCAAAGGCGCTTGCACAGAACCTTTTCGATGATGAGAACAATATCGTAAGGATCGATATGAGCGAGTACATGGAAAAGCACTCCGTCGCAAGGCTTATCGGAGCGCCTCCCGGATATGTCGGCTATGACGAGGGCGGCCAGCTTACCGAGGCTGTAAGAAGGAAACCATATTCCGTAATACTTTTCGATGAAATCGAGAAGGCACATCCGGATGTTTTCAATACCCTGCTTCAGGTACTTGATGATGGACGTATTACTGATTCAAAGGGCAGGACAGTGGATTTCAAAAACACCATTATCATCCTGACCTCTAACCTCGGTTCCCAGTACCTGCTTGACGGAATCGATGACAACGGTAACATTTCCGAAAATGCCAAAGAGATGGTAAATAACGAGCTCCGTGCACGTTTCAGACCGGAATTTCTGAACCGTCTGGACGAGACCATCATGTTCAAGCCGCTCACCAGGGACAACATTGCTGAGATTGTCAAACTGATAATCAAAGACCTTAACGAAAGGCTTGCCGACAGGCAGTTAAGTATTAAGCTTAGCGACGCCGCAATGGCAAAGGCAGCGGATGACGGTTATGATCCGGTATTCGGTGCAAGGCCTCTCAAACGTTACATCCAGCAGACGATCGAAACTCTCGCCGCAAAGGTAATACTTTCCGGAGAGGTCGGAAATGGAGACACTTTGTATATTGACATAAAGGACGGAGGCTTTGACTGCAGCGTAATTAAGTCATAAAATATTTGGTGCACTTTTGTTGCAGCTTGCATGGGTTCGATAAGATAGCAGAAAAACATGTAAGAGACCACAGAGGCGGTGCAACTATACTTGAGGCTAATCTTAAAAAGATGAAAATGGGCCGTATGAATCTTGATGTGTCAACCGTAAATGTTGCTCCGGAAAAGAAAAAGCTCGTTAAAAAGTAAAAAATATAAGCTTTTAAGCCGGTTTTCGTATATTCCTCTTTTTGGCTTGCTTCGGTAATTTTACTATGATATACTGAAGAAAAAGCCGAAAAGGGGAATATTTTTATGAGAAAAAAATTGTTATGTACAGTGCTTGCACTGTGTATGGGTGTATCGCTTCTTTATGGCTGCGGAAAGGACAGTTCGTCTGAAAGTTCGGTAGGCAGTCAGACTGTGGCATCGGACGAAAGCAGTGTTTCGGGTGAAAGCAGTGTTGCGTCTTCCGATTCAGGAAGCTCAGACAGCTCCGCAAAGGATAGCAGTTCCTCTGAGGAACTTACAGGACTGTGGGCAGACTACACACTTGATTTTTCAAAGAATCTTTCGAACCCTAATGCTTCGGACAAGGCAAATGCAGTCTACAACTGGCTGTGTTCGATCAAAGGAAAATATATAATTTCCGGACTTCAGGAAAAATGCGCGGATTCCGACAATGCGGAATTTACCTATATAAGAAGTCTGACCGGTGAGCTTCCGGGACTTCGTGGCCTGGATTTCATCAACGGAGATTACGAGGGTGTTGTAAGACGTTCAAAGACATGGGCAAAATACAATTCACTGATTTCAATCTGCTGGCACATGGGCGTTCCGGGGGAAGTCGATGCGGGCTATAACAGTTCAAAGAAAACAGCTCAGGACTTCAGGGCAATTATGGATGATCCCGAAAGTGAAGGCTATAAGCAGATAATTGAGGATATTGACAAGGCAGTGCCTTATCTTCAGGAACTCAGGGACGCAGGAATAGTAGTACTCTGGAGACCCTTCCATGAGTTCGACGGAGCATGGTTCTGGTGGGGTAAAG
>JAFRWN010000069.1 GCA_017437965.1 Lachnospiraceae bacterium | reverse complement strand
TGCGTGCGTGCGTGCGTGCGTGCGTAAACAAGCATATTCTGCATTGGCATACGTGTCAACCCTTTCTGGTTATTTCTTCAAAAAATTCATAGTGCTTTATATCTCATAAGGAGAGCTTCTTTCTGCTTTTCCAACTCCTTTTCAGCATCAAATCCGCTCTCCGGAATGTACACAAGGCCTACCGCATATCTTGTCACTGCCGCAAGCATCAGGTGAAGCGTAGTAGAGAACATCTCTTCCTCTGACTCATCCGTCCGGATCGTGTGATCCTGTTCGGCCCTCGTATACATTTCATGAAATCCGACTTTTAAGCCTTCGATGATATCCTGATATGGCTTCATCACTTTCGGATCAATGTTCTCAGACTGAATGTATATGTTTAAAAACTGGTTGAAACGCAGCAGGTCTCTTTTCATCCGGTACAACTCTACAAAGGATTCCAAATAGAAATTAAAAATCTCTTCTGCCGTCATCCCTTCAAAATCCCGGCTTGGCCTGCGCTTCTCATTATCCCTGATAGTCTTATCCCATATCCATGTTGCCACGGCGAGAACCAGTTCCGGTTTCGTACTGTAATAGCGGTAAAGCGTAGTCGTTCCAAGGCCACATTCTTTGGCAACTTCAATCATAGACACAGATTCAATGTTCTTCCTTGTATACAGCTCGTAGCTTTTCTCCAAAATGATTCTCTGTGTAGCCGCAGTCTGTATTGGGTTCTTTTTCCTGCCCCGCATCTATACAATCACTCCGAACAACTCTAAAAAAGGGCACACTAACCCCTTTCCCATGATTTCACAGGATATAGTCTACCACTATTTCCTTGCTTTGTCAAAAGATATTTCGATAAAAAGGCTTGGCAAAAATCATACATTTCCAGCATCGGCTTTAAGTACTCTTTTCAATTTTTGAGAAAAGGTCGGTCCCTGCTCCTTGAAGTAAAGGTTGGCAATATAGGTAGTCATGCCAATAGTGCGTGTTACTGTGCTTGAGGGCAAAAAAGAAGCGCAGATATCGTTTTCGACAGCTGCGCCTTTCTGCTCCGGTATTATGTTTTTGTTATTCTCCATTTTCGTCCTCCTTATAAACTCGGATCATTTCTCTTTTTCGTGATACTTCTTGACGGCTGGTGCCTTTCATTTTCGAGCATTCTCTTAAGGTCACGCTTGTTGTAACTAAGCACTTCCATCTTCGCAAGATCTGCTACCGCATTTGAGATAGCTTTATCCGTCTTCTGTGATTTTTTCTCCAGCCCGGCAAGCTCTTCCATCCATTTCTTCGGTACGATCTTTTTATCCGGCTCCTTGATCATATCTTTAAGAATGTTTTTATACATCTTGAAAGTATTCAGTTCAGTCTGATGCTGCCGCTTATATTCCTCCGCCCTGCTCTTCTTGAAGAATCCAAGCGGTTTTCCGTTTTTATCTTCCGCACCTTTCAGCTTCCAATATTCCACATTGAACTTATGATATGGCTCATATTTCTCCTCGCAGAAGTCGATCAGTCCCTGAAGATAATCCATTCGGGCACTCGTAACACCATCGCTCTTTTCAAGCCTGTCATATTCAGCCTGCAATGCTTTCCTGTCAGCCTGCATTTCATCAAAAGTAGTCCATCCCTTGCTCTGCACATAGGCTTCCATTTTATCCTTGTCCTGCAAAGCTGCACGGTCAGACACTTCACCGATATATTTCCCCTTAACAACCGGAAGCGTAAGACGGTTATTATTTCGCTCACACATCCTCCGGATCATATCAATGATCTCGCTCTTAAATGCCTTAATAACAGCCACTGGAATAGCCTTAACCGCTTCAAGTTCTTCCTTGGCTTTTTCAACCGCCATACGGGCAGCATTGATGATCGCATTTTGCTTAATGATGTCCCGATTGATGTTACCTCGGATGGTCTGTATTCCGGCACGCTCCATTGCGCTCGCCTTTTCTCCGAGATGTATCTGTGGTATGATA
>JAFRWN010000068.1 GCA_017437965.1 Lachnospiraceae bacterium | reverse complement strand
CACATGAATTAATACCATCAATAAGCTGCTGTTTTATTGCCTGAAGCTGCTGATTCATTTCCGGGTTATTTTTGTTACCGACCGCTACTGCTCCGGAAAAGCCCGCAATACTGTTAAGTACATTCTTTGTATTGGTCATCATCGCGTTGTACTCCGGAGAACTGTTATATACCCATTTATCATCCTTTACAAGCTTATCGGCTGCCTCATTGAATTCCTTGATGTTGTTTGTCAGCATATTAAAAGCGGAAGTGTTTAATTTCTTTTCATAATCCGCAGGCATTGAATTATTTGCAAGATTCTTGCTGCTGATTCTCAGTAATTCACCAAAGGTATTGTTTGCTATGTCTCTTGGCCCACTCTTTCCAAGATCATTGTTAACCGAAAGCCTGTCAAGCTCATCATCATCGACAACCTTTATTATTCCGTTGACAAGTGTGCCTTTTGCATAGCCTTTTTCATATACCTTCTGGTCTTCTTCAACGCGTTTTTTAAGCTTGTTTAAACGATCCTCCATCGCATCCAGCTCTTTTTCATTGAGACCATGCTTATAAAATTCTTTTTTTATCTGTTTTATATCAAGATTTTTAATTTTCTCGGCCATTTCTTTTGTGATAACCTTGATATTATCAAGCGTTACGACATTTATGCCGACACCATCATAATTCTTTTTTTCTCCGAAATCCGAATCATTATCAATTGCCTTGATACCGCTGATTATGACATTTCCATCCTGGTCTCTTTCGGTAATATAGTGCATATTTCCGTCGTGCCTGTCAGGATTTCCGCATATATAGTCCAGAATCTGCAGATCTGCAATCTGCTTTTTAAGGTTCAGGTTTTCAATACTGATAAAGCTTGTTTCAAGCAAAAGATCATCCATCTTGACATTTCTTGAATCTTCGGCACCGGAATTGTCCATAAAGGTACCCTTTACTTCTTTGCCGTCAATATTTATCTTGATGTTCTGTGACTTGCAGACCATCCCTCCAAGTCCCAGCTTATCGGCCATGGATGAAAATGCAGTATTTCTTCTGTTGATCTTCGATTTTTTGTTGATTCCGATAGTATCCTTTATAGAATGTCTGTTCATTGTTTCGCACATATTTCCGAACATTTCAATAAAGGCAAGTTGCTTTTCGGGACTGTCCACATATTTGCGCATGGTATTTTGCCTTATACCTGCTTGTGTAAAAGAATTAATAAATTGATCATATGACAGTTTCATGAACTGCGTTTTATTTGTGACATAATCCTCAATAATCTGTATCTGATTGTTTTCAATAAGACTATCAAAAATTTGACGCATTTGGTCATAAGTCATTTTCGGAGCATATTTTCCCCATTTTTTCTGCAGGGCATCGAAATTTGCATGCTGATCCTCATCGCGGGTTTTGGTAATGTTGTAATCCTCGGTAAAGAAACCGACTCTTTCATCGCCGTTACCGTTTGTTATAGTGATTTTCTTGCGGATATTCTGATTAGTTGAATAATCCTTTATTTCCGTGCCTTCTTTAATGCGATAGGTAGAATTAATCCTGGATTTTTCAAATATATCCTTAAGAGTCATATCTTCTGCAAACATATTCTCGCTGATTGCAGAATAATCCTTACTTAAGGATTTGGCAAGCTTAGAATACTGAGCGGCTGTTTTTTCGTTCTGTTCGAACCTTTTGAGCTCTTTTTTGCTGAAATTGTTTGTCCCGGACTCCTGATAATTATTTTTTACTTTAAGATCGTTGTTTTCTTTATTTATGGAGTTGGTAAGGCCATCAATTTTTTCGAGCAGATTATTATAGTAAAGCTGTAGCATGGAAAGCTCGTTTGATGAAACCTTCCTATCGTTTCCCTGCTCGTCAGGTTCACTCATACCTTTCAGATGAGCGTTAAGAGTCAGAAAGGCTGTTGCAATCTCTCTCTTCTGTTCAGCGTAAGGATCATTTTTTACAGGCTTGGCGAAATGATCATAATACTTTTTATAATCTTCCTGTCTCTTCTGAAGTCTTGATTTTCCCGGCATAATGCTACCTCCTGCAATCAAAAATTGCTGCTTTACATTTAATCATATTATATATTATTATTCTTAAAAATCAGTTCAATGCCGCTTTTTTTCTTTTTCTATTTTACAGGCACATTATAACAGGCTATGTGCACCAAATATGCACCAAATCTTCAAGAACTTCAAAATACTCTTTAAAAGTCTTCTTGCAACATTCAGGATTAAGGATTTTTACTCCGGGTACCTTTACGCCGGTAAGTGCAAATGACATTGCAACCCTGTGGTCATCATAGGTATCAATTTCTGCACCATGTATCTCGCCCGGATATATTATTATGCTGTCGTCCTCTTCTACCTCAGTTTTAATTCCAAGTTTCCCAAGATTTTCGGTAATTGCGTTAATTCTGTCACATTCCTGGCCGCGGATATGTGAAATTCCCGTAATCTTTATCGGACCATCAGCAAAAGGTGCAATTGCAGCCAGAGTAAGCGCCTGATCAGAAAAAGCAGACATATCAACCGTGATGTTGCCCTTTAAAACCTTATGATCATTTGACATACCTTGCATGTTTCCAGGGCCTTTGACACTGAATCCTACAGGTCTTTCCTCCGGAGAGTTAAAGATATCAGCAACTATTCTCTCGGCGCGGGAGGATTTATCAATAAAGACTTCTCCCTTAGGGTTTATCGAATCGCGAAGCGTTTCGATGCCTGTCCGGCGAGGACAAGGTGTTTGGCGAAGCGAAGCGGATGAGGGGTCACAAACAATCTGATGATCCTTCACCTCACACCCCATCGCCTCAAGCACATCCACAAACTTTATATCCCCCTGAAGTGAGGGTCTTTTCACACCCTCAACCTCAATTTCAGTACCGGTAAGCGCCGCAAAAGCATAGAAATATGCCGCAGCGGAAAGATCGGGCTCTACATCATATTCCTGCGCCAGATATTTTTTCCCGGCAGCCTTTACCTTATATGAAATCTTTTCAATTACCTTGTCTCCGAAGCTGCTCTTTGCTGTCGATTTAAACACACGGATGCCAAAGCTGCGCATCATCTCAGCAGTCATATCAGCATAGGCAAGCCCATGTGATCCCTCCAGCCTGATGATTGTGTCCTTTCCGAATGTTCCTGCAGCTATCATAAGCGCTGAAAGGAACTGGGAGCTTTTGGTGACATCGACTGTGAGCTCTGCTAAACTATTGTTTGATGATATATCATTTTTGATTAATTTAACGCCCGATATTCTCATCGGAAAATGACCTTCTTCCTCAAGGCAGACTATCTCCGCACCTGCATTTCTAAGAGTTTTAAGAAGGTCTCCCATCGGGCGCTTTTTCATCTGGTCCGAGGAATTCAGCAGATATTCTCCGTCCGAAAACGCAAGCATGGCGCATAAAAATCTTGCTGCGGTTCCCGCACTTCCGACATAAAGCTCAGCCTTCTTCTCGGGAATTTCGCCGCCGAAGCCTGTGATTTCAACTATGTTATTTTCGATGATATCAGAGCCTATGATATTTGTAGACTCCTTTTGATTATCAAATTTATCATTTGATAATGTAATATCTTTGACACTTTTCCGGTCATTGTCGACTTTCTGATCATCTTCTTTATTTTCAGTATCAGAATTACTCCTTATGATGACCGGAAATCCCAGACTCCTCAGGCATTCAATAAAATACTTCGAATCGTCCGAGAACATGCAGCCCTTAAGCACACTCGTCCCCTCCGACAATGAAGCCAACAGCAAAGCCCGGTTCGTAATCGACTTCGAACCAGGAACCATTACATTTATTTTTTTATTCATATTAATATCCTTATTAGATAACTACGTTCGCCATCGTTAACACACTCGCAATGCTTTGCATTGCTCGTTTGAGAGCGGCGTTCGCCACTCTCAAACAAAACCGAATGCGCAGGTGACATTTGAGAAGCAAGCTTCTCATGTCTCCTGTGTATTCGGTTTTTGTGTTAACGTTGTCTCACTTTACAACAATGTTATATATACGTCCTTTAACGTAGATTTCTTTTACCACGGTCTTGCCTTCGGTAAATTTGGCTACAGTTTCGTTGGCGAAGACTTTTTCCTTCACGGATGCCTGGTCTTCGTCGAGGCCGACCATCAGCTGAGCCCTTACTTTGCCATTGATCTGGACTGCGATCTCAACAGTGTTTTCAACAGTCTTTGCCTCATCATATTCAGGCCAGCTTTCATATGCAATGGTATCATCATGACCGAAGAGGTTCCAGATTTCCTCGCATATATGAGGTGCGATGCAGGAAAGCATCTTTACAAGGCCTTCTGCATATTCCTTCGGGCACTTGCCATACTTATATACCTCATTTACGAAGATCATCATCTGGCTGATAGCGGTATTGAAAGCAAGGCTTTCATAGTCATTTGTTACCTTCTTTACAGTCTGGTGATAAACCTTTTCAAGTGCGCCGTCATTGTCATCAGTAAGATTTTCGGGCTTGGTGAAGAAGTTCCATACACGGTTCAGGAATTTTCTTGCGCCTTCAACACCATTCTTGCTCCATGGCTTGCTTACCTCGAGCGGTCCCATGAACATTTCATAGAGACGCAGCGTATCTGCACCATAATCCCTTACGATATCGGAAGGATTTACAACGAATTCAGGATAACGCTTGCCCATCTTGATTCCGTTCTCACCAAGGATCATGCCCTGATGTACGAGCTTCTTGAAGGGCTCCTTTGTAGGTGCAAGACCCTTATCATAGAGGTATCTGTTCCAGATTCTTGAATACATCAGATGTCCTACAGCGTGCTCGGGTCCACCGATGTAAAGATCAACGGGCATCCAGTGCTTAAGAAGCTCGGGATCTGCAAACTGCTTATCGTTTTTAGGATCGATATATCTGAAATAGTACCAGCTTGAACCAGCGCTGCCCGGCATGGTCGAAGTCTCGCGTGTACCCTTTACGCCGTTTTTGTCGTACTGCTTCCATTCTGTGGCATTTTCAAGAGGTGCTTTGCCGTTCTTTCCTTTATAATCATCAAGCTCGGGAAGGATCAAAGGTAGCTCGGAATCGTCAAGCACATGGATCTTTCCGTCCTCGCCATGAACTACAGGAACGGGCTCGCCCCAGTAACGCTGACGGGCAAATATCCACTCGCGGAAATGATAGTTTACTGTGCGCTTTGCCCTGCCCATGCCCTCAAGCTTCTTTGTAATGGCTTCCTTTGCTTCTTCAACTGTAAGTCCTGTGAACTCTTCAGAGTTGATGAGCTTATAGCCTTTTCCGAGGTATGCTGTCTTTTCCATGGCAGCATCGGAAACGTCGATATGACCATCCTTACCATCAATAACCTGGATCATGTCAATATTATGGGCGATTGCATATTCAAAGTCACGCTGGTCATGGCTCGGAACTGCCATAACCGCACCGGTACCGTAGCTTGCAAGTACGAAGTCACCGATGAACATACGTACTTCCTTGCCATTTACGGGGTTGATACAGGTTACGCCCTTAAGCTCACAGCCAGACTTGGTCTTGTTGAGCTCGGTACGGTCCATATCGTTCTTTTTCTTGGTCTCCTCTATATAGGCCTCAACTTCCGCACGGTTTGTCATACGGTCAAGAAGGCTTGCGGTTATGTCACCGTCGGGAGCAAGTACCATGAAGGTGATACCGTAAATGGTTTCTATACAGGTTGTGAAGATCGAAAACTTTCCGCCTCCGACAATGTCAAACTCAACCTCAACACCGGTAGACTTTCCTATCCAGTTTCTCTGCATGGTCTTTGTTGATTCGGGCCAGTCGATTTCATCAAGTCCTTCAAGCAGTTTTTCAGCAAATGCAGGCTGATCGATTACCCACTGTTTCATGTTCTTGCGGACAACGGGGAAACCCCCACGCTCTGATTTGCCGTCGATAACCTCATCGTTTGAAAGCACGGTTCCGAGCTCTTCGCACCAGTTAACCGGCATATCGATATATTTTGCATAGCCGTCAAGATAAAGCTGTTTGAAGATCCACTGGGTCCATTTATAGTAATCGGGATCGGAGGTGGCGATCATCTTCGACCAGTCATAGTCAAAGCCCAGCTCTTTAAGCTGCTTTGAGAAGGTCTTGATGTTTTCCTGAGTAAAGCCGTTGGGATGGTTTCCGGTATTTACCGCATACTGCTCAGCGGGAAGGCCGAAGGAATCATAGCCCATCGGATGAAGCACGTTATAGCCCTGCATACGCTTCATACGCGAAACTATATCCGTTGCGGTGTAGCCCTCGGGATGACCTGCATGAAGACCTACGCCTGAAGGGTAGGGAAACATGTCAAGTGCATAAAACTTGGGCTTTGAAAAATCCCAGACGTCAGTCTTGAAGGTTTCATGCTCCTCCCAGTACTTCTGCCACTTTTTCTCGATTGTGTTGGGTTCGTAATTTGCCATTTCTCTCTTTTGCTCCTTATTTAATAATTCCTTTAAAATTAGTTTTCTTGAATTCATAGATCTTTACATTTGAAAGATCCCTTTCAGGCTCCGAGGATCTCACTTTTGATCCAAGCGACTTTGAAAGCTTTTCAGTTTTGTCAAGATGTTCCTTGCCGGCATCACCCATCTTTGAAAGATCATCCATTGCTTCCCTCAGGGCTTCGTCTCTCATTTTAAGTATGCCCGCATGGTTGAGCAGCTTTTGCTTGTTTTCAATCTTTGAATTCGGATCGCAAATATTCTGGATCTTCATCATCATTTTTACTCCGAACATAGTGGACTTGATGTGCTCAATATTATCCGAGTTCTCAATCAGTCCGTATTTCAAGGCATTTTTAAGCTCTTTGTTGGCATGTTCCTTTACTTCGGGCGATACTTCCTTAAGCTTATCGCGGATTTTACTGGGACTATAACAGCCCAGTTTATTCTTTTCCTTGGGATCCATTCCAAGATTTTTTCCGTATTCATCCATCAGGACATTGTAGAAAAGACTTCTATTTCATCAATCAGAACATCAAAAGGCTGATTGTCAAGCTTCTGCTGCAATCTTCTGGCCTCATTCTGCCTTGCAATTTCCTTTGCTTCCTTAAGCTTATCCCCAGCCTGGTTGCCAAGCTTCTGCCGCTCCTGTCTTTCCCCAATGTCAGTAATCAGAAAACGTTGCTCCTTATGTCGTCAAGCATATCGATAACTGCCTGTCTTGATGCTCCTGCAAAGTTCTCCGAAGCAAATCTATCCTTATATTTGTCATTCTTCCATGCTGCGATTATTCCGCGGCTTGAATTTACTATCGCACCAAGCCCGTCTTCGTTGAAGTAAGGTTTAAGGTCGGAAGCTTTTCCGCCCTGGGCACCGTAGCCCGGAACAAGTATATAGGCCTTGGGCATGATTTTTCTTAATATCTTGCCCATTTCCGGATAGGTTGCGCCGACTACCGCACCTACATAGCTGTAAGCGTCGCCCATGCAGTCGCTGCCCCATTTATCAACCATTTCTCCGACAATTTCATAGAAGGGTCTCTTTACGCCGTTCTCATCTTCTATTAATTTGTCCTGGAATTCACCGCTTGAGGGATTGCTGGTCTTTACAAGCACGAATATGCCCTTCTTCTCAGCCTTGCAAACATCCACAAATGGCTTGATTCCGTCGGTTCCAAGGTAAGGATTGACGGTTGCGAAATCCTCATCAAAGCCTGTGCAGAACTTGCTTCCGATCTGTACTCTTCCGAGATGTCCGGATGCATAGGCAGCCGAAGTGGAGCCAATGTCGCCTCTCTTCACATCACCGATTACAACAAGTCCTTTTTCCTTGCAGTAATCAACAGTGTTCTTAAATGCCAGAACTCCCGGAACTCCGAAGGCTTCATACATCGCGATCTGGGGTTTTACTGCGGGAATGAGGTCATAGGTTGCATCAACTATTTCCTTATTGAACTCCCAGATTGCTTCTGCAGCGCCCTCTAAGGTCTCTCCGTACATAGAGAAGGCTTTTTTCTGAATATGCTCTGGTATCATTGCCATTGTAGGATCAAGTCCAACAACGATGGGAGCATTTTTCTTCTTTATTTCGCTTACTAATTTGTTGATCATTATATTTTTCTCCGTTTTATGTTTTTACAGTTTAAATATATTCAAAAGGGAAAACCTTTTTACCGGCAAGGAAGGTATATTTTACTTCTCCGAACACTCTTCTGCCTGCAAAAGGTGTATTTTTGCCTTTTGACTGGAATTTGTTGAAGTTTATTATATAATCATGCTGAAGATCTGCGATGAACAGATCTGCAACACTTCCGTTTTCAAGGTTGCCGCGGTCAAGCCCCAGTATCTTCGAGGGATTGAGACTCATTTTCTCAAGAAGCTGTAAAAGTGTCATTCTTCTTGTCTTTACAAGTGTTGTAAAGCTTACCGCAAAGGCAGTCTCGAGTCCCACGATACCGAAGGGTGAATTGTTGAACCCCCTGCTTTTTTCTTCAAGAGTGTGGGGAGCATGATCCGTCGAAATAACGTCCATTGTTCCATCAACCAGTCCCTTTACAAGTGCCAGCACATCCTGTCTGCTTCTTAAAGGAGGATTCATCTTGTACATAGCATCATCACCCGGAATATCATCCTCTGTAAGAGCAAAATGATGAGGGCAGACCTCAGCAGTTACTTTATAGCCTAGCTTTTTGGCCATTCTCACGAGCTCAACCGAAGCCTCTGTCGAGCAGTGGCAAAGGTGAAGTCTTGCGCCTGTCTCGCCCGCAAGCATTATATCCCTTGACGCGATTATATCCTCAACTGCATTAGTAATTCCCTTTAATCCGAGCTCCTCAGCCTTCTTTCCGGCATTCATTACTCCGCCGTCCACAAGGTTCTTGTCCTCGCAGTGATCCATGATCAGCATGTTGTTCTTTGCAGCACGCTTCATAGCCTCCCTGCAGAGCTTTACGTCCATTACGGACTTTCCGTCCTCGGAAATTGCTATCGCGCCGGCATTTTTCATGCCATATATATCAGCAATATCGGTTCCTTCCTGGCCCCTTGTTATCGCACCGACTGGCAGAATGTTGGTAAGTCCTGCTGCATGACCCTTTTCGAGCTCATACTTTATCATCTGGGCATTGTCAATCGGGGGATTGGTGTTCGGCATCGGGCATACGCTTGTATAGCCTCCTGCAGCAGCCGCACGTGAACCGGTGTAGATATCTTCCTTCTCGGTCTGGCCGGGATCACGGAAATGCACATGCATATCAATTAGTCCGGGCATCACATGAAGGCCGGTTGCATCTATTACTTCATATTCGGACGCACCGCTTGAATTTGTCAGTTTTTCAAAGGCCTCAACCTCGTGTTCACCAAGGTCATTGTCAACTATCAGGCCATCGCGTATCAGTATGTTCCGGCTTTCATATATGCCTGATTTCGGATCAGCCATAATGCCGTTTTTTATTATCAGCTGCATGGTATTTCCTTTCCTTGTGGTAATAAAAATAACTGAAGTTCTCAAAAGAATATTTTACCCGAGAATTGCCTCTTTGTCAATAAAATCCGCTTGACAATTTGACTTAGAGATAGTATTATACTATCTGTATCAAAAATAATATTACGTTTGCTAGGGGTGCCTTTTGGCTGAGAGGATAAATTCCGACCCTCATTACTTGATCCGGCTAATACCGGCGTAAGGAAGCATCACTTCTTTCAAGTAATCTCCGGCAAATGCAAGGAGGTTTTTTTATGTCAAAATTCTATCCGGGTCTTCTGTTTTCCTTTACAGAACCCAATCCTGACTCAAACGATTATTTCGCATTTACCAAGGAAGGTAAGATTGCGATGATAATCATTGCTGTCCTGATTGTTCTTATCCCCATCCTTATCTACACTTTTGTTTTAAAGAAAAAGAAGGATGAATCCCTTGAACCGTCTGAAACGCAAAAACCTGTGAACACAAAAAAGAAGGCCCTGCTCGGTACAAAGGAGCTGGTTGTAAGCTCGATCTGCATCGCTCTGGCCTTTGTTTGTTCATCGATCAAGTTCATGGAAATGCCTTATGGCGGCTCGATCACATTGTTTTCAATGTTTTTTATCACCTTTATCGGATACTGCTTCGGTCTCCGCACAGGTATTATCTGCGGTGTTGCCTACGGTATTCTGCAACTCATTCAGGATCCCTGGCTGCTTTCACCGCTTCAGGTTTGCTTCGACTATATTTTTGCCTTCGGTGCTCTCGGACTTTCGGGACTGTTCAGAAATATGAAGACAAAAAACAAAGAAACGGGCGAAAAGAAACTTACAAAGTATGGCTTGATCTTCGGATATACCTTTGGGGCTGTTGCCCGCGGACTTTCGCACGTTATCGGCGGGTACCTTTTCTGGATGGATTCAATGTCTGAAAAATTCCCGAAATCACTTTCGTTTATTTACCCCTTTGCCTATAATTTCAGTTTTATAGGCGCGGAGATAATTATGACTATTGTTGTTCTGATGGTTCCCGGAATCGGAAAAGTATTCATCAGGCTCCGTAGGGAAGCTAACCGATAAGATCCGGTTCCGCTTCGATGATAAGTAACACAGTGCCCTTATCCAGCGTGATATGGGCGCTGTTTTCTTTTATCATATTGCTGGCGCCTAAGGTGATATCAGGCAAAAGCTCAGCATTTCTAAGCTCATACAAAAATCCTGTAAGGCTTAAGCCTTCTGCTTTTTCCCCAAGGGCAAAAGCTGAAAATCTTTTTCCAGCCGAGTCTTTTATTGTAAGTGAAGCTGACTTGCCTCTTTCCTGCTTTTCACCTGAAAGGACGACATAGGAATAGTTTCCGTCAAACAATACTGCAGTGATTTTCCCTCCGGAAACAGTCTTCTGCTTTGAAATATATTTTAGCAGTGCAAGATTTCCAAACTGATGGTCAGGTCTTTCTCCGCCTGCACATCCACATAGGATGATTTCATCACAGCCGTCTTTTATTGCAAGCCTTATTGCAAGCTCTACATCACTGGCATCCTTATCTACGGGGAAGCGCCTGATTTTCATCTCACGACCATTTATTTCCCTTACCGAACCGTCTGTAAGGCCTTCCAAGGTCTTTTCATCAAGGTATTCACTGTCTTTTAAAGAATCAAAATCACCGAGCAAGGTGCATTTCCCCTGCTTTACATGGTCAAAATATTTAAGCCCACCATCGCAGAAATAAATATAGTCTTCCGCTTTGCAGTCCAGTCTTTTAGGTATTCCAGATGCGGAACCGAAAATATAGGCTCTTTGAGTTTTTACTATATCATTCTTATCTGATGCTTCGTCCTTCTTATCATTTTCCGGGAAAGCAACATTTTTCAGCATATACTGTATTGAGCGGCTGCCACGGTATTCATTGATCTCCGGATTATATATCACATTGATTTTACAACCCTCTGCCCTTCCTCTGAAAACATCCGAAAGCTTCTGTTTTCCAAAACTCTGCTCAAAGCCCTCAAGGAAGCTGTCACTTTCGCTAAACATTGTGAGTGTGAAAGAGGAACCGAGGCTGTCAAGTGCTTCTGCTTTAATATAGTTTCCTTCCTTACCGAAACGTGAAAGCCTTGTGATTTCAACATTTCTCTCTGCAAACACCGGCTTTTCGTTTCCATTGCCGAAGGGTTCAAGGAGTGACAGTTCGTCCAGCAGCTCAAGTGAGAATGTTGTGGGCGGCTTACTGATGTCGATCATAATCTTTTTGGGCTTGTTTACAAGGTCTTCTTTGCAGTTTTCGTTCAGTTTCTGCCTTAAAAGTTCAAGGTTTTCCCTTGCAATGCTCAGACCTGCAGCCATCGGATGACCGCCGAATTTAAGTATCAGGTCGCTTACCTCAGTCAGCCCCTCATACATATTGTAATCCTCAGTGCTTCTTCCCGAAGCCTTCAGCACCTCTTCGCTTACGGAGCTGTCAGTAAAAACAAGTGACGGGCGGTTGAATTCCTCCCTTACTCTTCCGGCAACTATGCCTGCAAGACTCTCATGGCAGCCCGGAATATATACACAAAGTATACTGTCCTTCGAAAGATCGCTTTCAAGTACCTTTTCCCTCGCCTTTTCGACTGCCTTAAGTGTCATGTCCTTTCTCAGCTCATTGAGGTCTTTAAGCTTTGCTGCAAGAACAAGAGCCTCGGATTTTTGTGTTGAGCGGAGAAGTTCAACGCCTGCAACGGCACTTTCAAGCCTTCCTGTCGCATTAAGGCAGGGACCGAGAACAAAACCGAGCGAATATGCAGTGATTTTCTTATCCTGCATGCCTGTGGTTTCTATCAAGGCTTCAAGTCCTGTATTTTCAGTATGTGCAAGGCATTCCAGACCTTTTTTTACTATATATCTGTTCTCTCCGACAAGCTTCATGACGTCACAGACTGTTGCAAGCGCAAGGATATCCATATGCTTTTCAATAAATGGTCCGAAACCATATTCCTCAAAAAGTACCTCGCACAGCTTGGCAGCGACTACAGCCCCGCATATTTCCTTCTGTGGATATTCGCAGTCCTTCTGCTTTGGGTTTACGATAGCATCGGCCGGTGGAAGTGTTTCAGGCACGTCATGATGGTCGGTTATTACCACCGAAAGACCCTTTTCCTTTGCATAGGCAATCTGATCTACTGCAGAAATACCGTTATCACAGGTAACTATCAGGTCGCAGCCCATGTCTATAGCGTCATCGATTATGCCCATGCTTATGCCGTAGCCGTCCGTTATCCTGTCAGGAATACGGTAGGTAACGTAGGCTCCGAGCTTTTCAAATGCCGACATCAGAAGAAAGGTCGAGGTAACTCCGTCCACGTCATAGTCTCCGACGATGCAGATCTGCTCGCCATTGTCTATGGCCTTCTTTATCAGCATTACAGCCCTTGACATATCCTTTAAAAGCCTTGGCGGGTTAAGATCGGCAGGTGAAGGATGCAGGAATCTTCCGATTTCATCAATATCCTCATATCCTTTATTTGCCAGAATTTTCGCCAAGACGGGACTGACCCCAAAGCTATCTGAAATAGCCTTGAGGTCAGCTTTCTTGTTTTTAAGAACCCAATTTTCTTTCATTTTTCAAACTCATTTACTCTGCTTGTCGTTTTTTGTTACGGCTTCAGTATTGTTCTTGCTGTGCTTCTTAAAGAAGAGCCAGAGTGAACCGGTGATGCATACTGATGAATATGTACCGCAGATAAGACCCACCATAAGAGGAATTGCAAATGCCCTGATGGAGTCTACACCGAGGAAGATGATCATCAGTATCGAGAACAGTGTTGTCAGCGAAGTATTGATGCTTCGTGAGAGTGTCTCTGAAATCGAACGGTTAACTACATCCTCTATCGAATCCTTTCTGGACTTCGATGCCATATTCTCTCTGATTCGGTCGAATATAACGATGGTTGCGTTTATCGAGTAACCGACTATCGTCAGCATTACTGCGATGAATGCATTGTCTACTGTTATACGGAATACTGCATATACCATCAGTACAACGAGTACGTCGTGCATGAGTGCAAGTACTGCAGAACCTGCAAAGGAAAGATTACGGAATCTTATCCAGATGTAGATCAGCATGCAGATACCTGCAATGATAACTGCCATTATGGCATCGGTTTTCATTTCGTCCGAAACTGTTGCACTTATGGAATCAACCTGTATCTTGTCGGATTTTGCTCCGAACTTCTCTTCAAGTACCTTCTTAAGCTTGTTGATAGTAGAATCGGAAATATCGGCATTCGAAGAGGTTGACTTGTCATCTTTTGAAGTTGTACCCTCTTCTATCATCTTGTCAGTCTTGATGATAACAGCATTCTCGCCTTCAACCTGAACTACCTGAGGAGTTCCGCCGAGTATGTCAGAAGTTGCATCCTCAATCTCCTTGTTTGTAGGAGGAGTCTCATCGAAATAAACTTCAACTGCAGTACCACCTACAAAGTCAAGACCATAGTTAAGAATATAGTCATGCTTGTTATTGTTGACTATCATTGCCACAAAGCCGATAACGATAAGGCAGAGTGAGAAGGCTGCGTACTTAACGCTATGCTTAGTAAAGTTGATAACCTTTGTTTCCTTTGCAACACCATAGAACTTTTCCTTGTCGAATCCAAGGTTGTAGAAGCAGTTCATAAGGAATCTTGTTACAAGTAAGCTTGAGATCATCGATAAAATAATACCGATACCAAGTGTGATTGCGAAGCTTCTTACCGTACCTGAACCACGGAGATAAAGCACGATTGCTGCAATAAGGGTTGTTACGTTACCGTCGACGATAGCCGAGGTAGCCTTTTCAAAACCGATCTTTATTGAAGAACGTACAGTTTTTCCTGCACGGAGTTCTTCTCTTATACGTGAATAGATGATAACATTACCATCAACCGCCATACCTACCGACAGGATGATACCTGCAATACCGGGCAGGGTAAGTGAAATGGTGTCAAATACAATGAATACGAGCACGATCATTTCCATGTAGAAAATGAGTGCAAGTGTCGAGCAGATACCGGGCAGTCTGTACATCACGATCATGAAGATCATAACGAGTATGATACCGATAAGACCTGCAAGAAGTATGGTTTCAAGAGCATTTGTACCAAGCTGTGCACCTACGATTGAATACTGGAGCTGGTTGAGCTCGAGGGGAAGTGCACCGATGTTGATGGTATTGGCAAGGCTCTTTACTTCACTGAGAGTGAAATCACCATTGATTACTGCAGTGTTTGAATTGATAGGCTGTTCGCAACGGGGAGCCGAAATGACTTCATTGTCATATACGATGGCAAGTATGCCCTTTGTGCCATAGGCACTGCTGTAATACTGAGAAACATTTGTGGTCGCAGTCAGGAATTTGCTGGGACCGGCATCCTTAAGAGTCAGCTGAACGAAGTACTGGGTACCTGCCTTGCCGTTCTTGATGTCGCCCTGTGAATACTGAGCCTCAGCCTTTGCAATGTCTGCACCGTCAAGCACAAGTGAATTCTTGTCGGCAACGATTTCTTCAATTGGACGGGCAAGCTCATAGTCCTTGCCGTTTTCCTTGAGCTTTATGTTGTCAACTCCGTCAAGGCTCTGTCCGTAGATAAAGTAAACGTTACCTGCATTACCGAGATCTGCAAGGATTTCTTCGGCATTGGTTACGCCGGGGATTTCGCAGATGATACGGTTTCTGCCCTGCTTATAAACAGTTGCTTCAGTACTGTAGTTCTCAACACGGCGCTGCATTCTGTAGACCGTCATGTCAAGCTTATCTGAATCGGGATCTTTAATTTCCGTTTCATAGGTGATTGACAGACCGCCGGAAAGATCCAGACCGAGTCCGATGTCATCAACACCCTTCATTTTGTCATTATCATATCCGAGAACCAGATATAATCCAATCAAGCCTACTACAATCAATGTAAAAAGAAACTGCAGTATGCCTTTTTTAGTGTTTTTCATCTTTTCCTCCGTAATAAGAAATATTCTTATTTAATACAGTGTGTTTTAAACACAATCGGATAAATTATATCACAATGTTCGGAAATATAAAAGCATTTTTTATGATTCAGGGTCTCTTTTTTTCAAAACATCGTTAATTGTTGAGCTTCTGTAGCCCATCCCGAGCTCTTTCTTGCCGAAAATCTCCTCACAGAGCCTTCTGAGGCTGTTTAAAAAAGCCTGTTCCTCGGGATGACGGTGTTCAAGATTCTCTCTTATGTAGTCAAGTATCTTCCCTCTCACCTCGGAATATTCCATCTGGTCCGTATAACCGATGATGTAATATTCATTCTTTCTGAAACCGTAATTCCTCATCAGGCGGTTCGCATTCTCCCTGTTCTTTATCAGATCCTCATGAATCAGGTAAACCATTATACATTTTGACCGGATCGACCTGTAATTGTCCAGAAATCTGCTGATATTCAAGGCATTAAAGGGTATCAAAACCACAACCTTATCGGCTGCCTCAAGTACATGGGGCGTCGTAAAGCTGTCATTTCTCGCCGTGGCGATTATCAGATGATCCGAGATTTTCTGTGCCTGTTCCTTGTATTCGAACATTCTGTCATAAAAATCAAGATCAAAGACTACCTTACTTCCGTCATTGTATTGCGGAATATAGTAAAGGCCCCTCTCGACAATCTCCACCAGGTTTTTCATCCGGCCCGATTTCAGATATCTGGATTCTATGTACGGAACTATGGATCCTCCAGCGCCCTTTTCATAAAACCTCGCTCCGTCTTCACGAAGTTCGTCCGAGTAAGTATTACCAAGCATCATATCTCCTATCAGCCTTCCAGACATGCTGTTTTCGAGTACTGTTATTTTGGTGGGATATAAAAGCGTGGCAACCGAAGCAAGTAAAGTAGTAAAGGCTTTGCTTAGGTCCCTGTCATCCTGATTCCAGACTGAGATAATCATTGGCCGTTCCTCCATATAAACATGCGGTAATTTATCTCAGCTAAGATGATAATATTATAACATAAAAAACAGCCTGCCGTAATCGACAGACTGCACAAAATTAATTGTATGATTTTTGTAGTTTTTAACCATAAAACAGAGCACTGTTTTTAAATTCATAACTCAACAAATGATGAAACTTGACTTAGATGGCCATTGGAATATCTCTTATCCTTCGTGACATCCTTATCAAACCAGTCCGGAAGGATGAAACTTTCCGCCTGTTCGACACTTTTAAACTCTACCTCTGCAAAAACAAGGCCCTTAAGATAACCGTCAAACACATCCAGCTCTGCAGTAAGGCCGTCATTTAACGGAACCAGGTAACGCCTCTTTTTTATTATATTTCCGTCACATTTTTCAAGAAGATGGTAAAATCCCTCCTTATTCAGTGGAAATTCCTCCTCAATATTTACTATCGTACCGCTGTCGGGCTTCTGTGTCTTCTGCTTATATGTCAGAATATAATCATCATTCCATCTTCTGACCCTGACTACCGGTCCTCTTAGGAGGTAACCCTGCTCGATATCAGCATATTTACAATCGTCCAGGTTTTCAGGCATTCTTTTTACGGTAAATTTCTTTTCAATCTCCATTTAATCAAGCTCCTCAAGTTTTTTCTTTAAAAGTGCACGGTATCTTTCAACAGTTTCCGCAGGTCCGACAAGCTTTATCGCATCCGAAACACCCAGTATCCAGCCCAAAAGCAGGTTGCTCTCTTCTACATCTACAAAGCATGAGTATAGACCGTCCTTATCCTTCACCTTCGGAATAATGACAGCATCCGGGCCGAAATGATCGATAAGTATGCCTATCCTGTTTTCAGGTACCAGAAACTTAAGCCTTACTTCCTTTCCCGAATACATCGCGGTAAGCTTTGCGGAATAAAGAGCAGGATTCCTGAGTTCTTTTGAATATATAAGCTTGTTTACAGGCTTATCGCTTACAGTTACCGAGCTCATTTTATCCACTCTGTAATGTTTCGGATGTTCGGAATCCTCCTCAAGCGCGATCATATAATACTTACCGTCAAACAATTCCAGAAAGCAGGGACTGATATTCTTCTTATCTCCGTTTGCCCTTTTGACCAGCTTTTTCTCATAGTTCCACTCAAGATAGCAGAAATCGATGCATACGCCCTTTTTCCTTGCTTCTGTGATCAGACCGATATTTTCGATGACGGCCGTGTTTTCGGTTTTGGCACGGTCTTCTATGTAGACCTCACGCGCAAGGTTTACCGCCTCATGCCTGCTGGTAAGGCTTTCTATCTTCTTTACAAGCTCTTCTGCCTGCTTCTTTGTTATCAGCTTAGAAGCCGCGACCGAATCTGCCAGAAGTTTAAGCTCCGCCAATGAAAAGAGCCTTTTACCGATGTAGTAAAAGGTCTCATTTCTGCGAATTTTCTTCTCGATCGTAAGCCCGCATTCGTTAAGCAGGCTTATATCGCGGTAAATGCTCTTACGTTCGGTAACTATTCCCTTTTCCTCAAGTCCATCCAAAATCTGGGACATGGTAATACCGTGCTCACTATCAGTGTTCTCATAGAGCATTTCCAGAAGATATATCAGTTTTGCTTTATTATTGTGCAATGCTTTCACTGCTGTTCTTGAATATCGATGTCTTGGTATCCTTGTAACCGAGGTAAAGAAGAACCGCACAAACGATCACACATACCAGAGAAATGACAAATCCTTTCCAGTTTTTGTTTACGAAGCATCTGTATGCCGAGAAGCCGCCTGCCATCAGACCCATAGTCTGGAAGGCCAGCATCTTGTAGGTGAATGCAGCTATGACGGTTGCAATCAGGGTAATTGCTGCCATCAGGTAGGAATAATCCTTGTCGGAATCGGTTTCCTTGGCATATATCTTATTGCCGGCCATCAGGCTGTCATATTCCTTCTTATAATCGATAGTATCTTTCTTTGAAGAAGAACCCATCATCATCTTGAGTTCATCAAGCCAGTCATTTAATTCGGAGCATATCCTCTTCTTGAATTTTTCATCCGAAAGCCCGATATCTCCGGAAATTTTAAGCATTATCGGCTGTGTTGCCATCTCGGCATCCTCTTCTGCCGCCATGACATTACTGATCTCCGCTTCGACTCCCTTTTCCGAAAAGATCCTGGTTATTCTTTTTCCAAGGTCCTCAATACTCTTTTCAGCACTTATCTTATCAATATCTTCTTTGATGTTTTTTATGCAGACAAGTACTCCTTCATCGGAAACCGTGAGATAAAAATCGTTTTTGCCCTTATTTTCAGCCTTGGCATAAAGACTCAGTTCATAGGTCTTATCCCCGACAAAGCCCTCCTGCTTATGTATCTGGTTGGCAGAATCGGAAATTATGCTGATTACTTCCTCATTGAATTCTGTTCTTTTCACTTTTTCTTCTCCTTTTGCGCGGGCGGTTTGGTAACCTTTTTTATTATATAATAAGAATATATAGTTTGTCAAAGAATTTTTGGTACACTTTTGGTGCAATAACTAAGAATTTTATTGACGTTTTCCTCCGTTATATATATAATAGGTATGTTTAAATTCACCAGGAGGAAAAGTAATGGTTACTTTACATGATGAGGGTATCTACCTCGTTAACGGCGTTCCCGCTGAAGAATCCAGTGTTTCCAAGGCTGAAGCAAAGAAGGCTACTCTTGCATATCAGTGCCTTGTAAACCATAATACTTCGGGAAACGATGAGAAATTAAAGATTAAATTCGATGCCATGGTAAGCCATGACATCACTTATGTCGGTATCATCCAGACCGCAAGGGCTTCGGGGCTTAAAGAGTTCCCTCTTCCCTATGCAATGACAAACTGCCATAACTCCCTTTGTGCGGTCGGCGGTACCATAAATGAGGATGACCACAT
>JAFRWN010000067.1 GCA_017437965.1 Lachnospiraceae bacterium | reverse complement strand
GAATATCCTCAAGCGGAGAATATCCGTAGCTTTTCGGCAATCGCAAGGCACAAAGTTCAACAATTGTCTTGTTGATAGCAGCAGGGCTTGTACCGGGCAGAAAGAAAAAATCTCCGTCGCGCCGGTTAAGCTCCGGCATTTCACCTGTGACAATCATATGAGCGTTTGTGACAATCAAGCTTTGCATAGACTGCCTGAATATTTCTTTCAACTGAACCACCGGAATAATGTCCGACAAAATAAGATCGCTTAGCACATTTCCTGCGCCGACTGACGGCAGCTGATCACAATCTCCTACCATAATAAGCCGGCAGCCTACCGGCAAAGCCTTTAAAACGCTTTCAAACAGCATAGAATCAATCATCGACAATTCATCAAGTATCAGCGCATTACAAGACAAGCGGTTTTTCTCGTTTTTTTTGAAATACGGTTTGTCATCATCATTCCAGCAAACTTCCAAAAGCCTGTGTATTGTCTTTGCTTCACAACCTGTCAAAGCGCTCATTCTCTGTGCCGCACGACCTGTAGGAGCGGCAAGAAAAACCTTTTCTCCGTTTTTTTTGAGTATCTTGATGATCGCATTTAATGTTGTGGTTTTGCCCGTTCCCGGCCCGCCGGTGAGAATCAAGAGTCCTTTACTAAGCGCCTGCTCTATGGCGTCACGCTGAAGAGATGCATAGTGAATATTGTCCTTTTGCTCTATTTTTTCAATTTCTTCCACAATATCCGATATAGGCTCCGGCGGAAAGTGAAGCATCATTTTAAGACAATCGGCGGAATATTGCTCCGCTTTGTAAATATCGGGAAGAAAAATAAAATCCCTGTCGCCTATCTTGTCTCTGCAGAGTATATTATCATCTACCATTTGATCTAACACTTCATCGCTTCTTCGTGTATCCACTTCCAAAAATTCAGCGGTAGTTTCTGACAAACGGTCTTGCGGCAAGCAAGTTTGTCCGTTATTTCTGTTGTGATTTAAAACATGGATCAAACCGGCATGAATCCGGTAATCGCTGTTTTTAAGCTCCTCCTTGTCTCTGGCAATTCCGTCAGCCGTATGAAACGAAATTCCGATCGTTTCACCGCAAAGGATATACGGATTATTCTCAATAACCGCTATGGCGTCTTTACCTAAAGCTTTCCAGACTTTAACACAGTGAAACGCATCTATGCCGTATTTTTCAAGGTACATCATAATATCCTTTAAGCCGTATATCTCATTGAGACGCCCGGTAATCTCCATCGCTTTATTAAGTGAAATCCCTTTGATTTTAGCAAGACGTTTCGGCTCATTTTTCATCACGTTGAGCGAGTCTTCTCCGAACTCTTCGACAATAGCCGCCGCCGTTGATGCGCCAATGCCCTTTATCGCGCCGGAGGAAAGATATTTGAGTATTGAGGCCTTTGTATCAGGCATTTCTATTTCACAGCTTGCGACAGAAAACTGTTCACCGTAAGTGGGGTGATTTTTATACATACCGGTAAGCGTCACTTTCTCTCCGATATTGACATACGGCATAGCCCCTACCGCGCACACCTGCACTCCGTAGGAATCTATCTCCAAAACCGTATAACCATTTTCCTCATTACGAAAAATGATATCCTCTACCGTACCGGATAATTTAATTTCCTGCTGCATAGTTTACTTCCTTCTCTGTAATAAGCAAAATCACGCCGAAACCACATAATAGTTTAAGTCCCAGCAAGGTATATAGGGGTGCTTTCTTAAATAAAAACGATATCCCGATGACAAAGAATCAATCAGAAGCGGTATCTCAAAAATATCAGAAAAACGATGATAAGCCGCTATATTCATCTTCGGCTTAAAATGCTTTAGTGTTTCTTTGCCCGAGGCGATCGCCTCAAGCTCAAAGCCCTCGATATCGGCTTTTATGTATG
>JAFRWN010000066.1 GCA_017437965.1 Lachnospiraceae bacterium | reverse complement strand
TAAGGTCAAGTTTGAAGCCTTTAAAAAGGTGAAGCTTGCGGCTCTTCGCGATGAAGAACTTGAAAGACTTGTGCAGATACAGCTGGATGAGCTTGTGTCTGAAGAACTTGATAAGCTTATAGATGAAGAAGTTGAAAGGCTTGCAAAAGAGAAGTTTGAAGAGTTAAAAGAAAAGGCTATAACAGAGGCATTTGGCGAAGTGCCTGATGATGAGGATCCTGTTATAGAGGATACAAGCGGGTCGGACGAGATACTGCTTATAGATGAGACTGAGGCAAAAGAGAAATCGGCTGATGGTACGGAATCTGAAGCTGAAAACGGAAACGGAGAAATCAAGTCAATTTCGGAAGAAGGAAAAGCAGAAGAAAACTCAGATGGCGAAGTTCTTGGCGCAAAAAGGGAAGCTGTTGAGTTTTTTAGCTCTGAAAGCGCAGAACAGAATATTTCCGGCGCTGCAGATGAGAACATTAGTGATGCCGGGGCAGGAAGCACTGATGAACCCGTGCTGTTCATTAATGAAGAAGACAGTGCAGGTGAGACCATAATTTTCTGAGATAGACCGGTATGATTAATCGGAAAATGGGCTTGCTGTCTATAATACGAAAAAAGTAATAACAATTTGGGTGGGGAACAAATGAATATAGCGATAATTCTTGCAGGTGGTGTTGGAAGCCGCGTTAAGTCAGATATCCCAAAACAGTTCGTTGAGCTGTCAGGGAAAATGATGATCATTCATAGCATGGAGCCCTTCGGGGAGTCGATGCTTGTAAACAACATCCAGATTGTTGCGGATAGTTCCTACAGGGAGATGATTGAGGACGCCTTGACGGATGAACCTCTTATATCCGAAAAAGTTCTTGGCTTTTCAGATCCGGGAGAAAACAGGCAGCTTTCAATATACAACGCCCTGAAAGATATTGAGAAAATGGGCCTTGGAGACATGGTGGATGGTGTTATCATCCATGATGCCGCAAGGCCTTTTGTCATGCGCGAAACTATAGAGGAGTGCCTGCTTTCCCTTGACAAGCATGATGGTGCAATGCCTGTGCTCCCAATGAACGACACCGTGTACTTTAGCAGGACCGGAGAAAGAGTGGATGAACTCTTAAACCGTAACACTATTTTTGCGGGACAGGCGCCGGAAGCCTTCAGGTTTCACAAGTATTTGAAGGCGAATGAAGATCTTTTGCCGGACAAGATCCTTATGATAAAAGGCTCTACAGAACCTGCAATAATGGCAGGAATGGATGTGGCAATGATTCCCGGAGATCAGAGGAACTTTAAGGTTACTACCGATGTGGATCTGGAGCGGGCCAAAGAGTATTACAGATAAATTTAGCTTATTTTGTTAATTTTTCACAAAATTGACTATATTATTCGACATAATCGTTTTTTATCAGAAAAAATAGCTTATAATAGGAATGTGTGTGCAACTTTGCAGCCTTTTACCAGTTTATAAAAAATTTATACAAAAATACAAAAAACCTTAATTCATATGATGAATTTTATGATTGAAGAGCGGTTATCATATTAATAAATTCAGGAATCTATGCAATCTTGAATGATATGTTCAAGATTGTAGGCTTGATTTATGAATTTATGAAAGGAAGTATAATATGGCAGCGATGGATTTTAACCAGGGGAAAACTCCATATAATAGCCGAAAAAAGGGAACCTTTATTATTAAGGTTGACTATTG
>JAFRWN010000065.1 GCA_017437965.1 Lachnospiraceae bacterium | reverse complement strand
TTTTTGAAACGCCTTCTGTGAAGTTCATGCCTGTAAATTCAATATCCACATTGTTGCCGATGGAGTATATTACGTCGGCTTTTTCTTCATAGGAATCACCGGTTATCATGCTGTGCTCAAGAGCATTTATTGTTCCATAGGCTTTTTCAAATTTTGTCATTCTGAATCCGCCGAGTACAAAACCGTTTTTGAAACGGAAGGTAATGCTTCTGACTCCTTTAAGGCGTTTGCTGAGCTTAAAAGTGTCTTCCTGAAGGACATTGTAGTTGGTCGGGATATCATAGGTACCGCGGCATAAAAGCTCGGATTTTTCAGGCTCGCCGTCCCAGATTTCGATATCCTCTTGATTTCTGAAGGAGAAGAGGGAAAGGTGGAGCTCATCGGAACCGTAGTCACCGAAATCGACATTGTCGAAGCTTATGGTATTGTTATCGCCGAAATTAACGCTTCCTCTGAAGGAGAGAAGCGATTCAACCGAGCTTCTTGCAAACTGGCAGCCATATACAAAATCGTAGGGATCGAGTGTTCCGCTGCCCATGCCCTGTACAGAAAATTCAAGCTCGGAGATCACTTCGCTGTGGTCCTTGCCGTTATTTACCGAAGCAAGAAGCCTGAAATCTCCGTCGGCCATGGCTGTAAGTCTTGCATAATTGCCTGAGCTTTCAACCTTTACCGCACGGCTTTCAATGCCTTCCTTTGTCATGGCCTTGAAATGAATATCTCTGTAGCTTGCATCCGCCGGCTCGGTTTTTACTTTGATATACATTGTTTTGTTATCGGGTCCGAGCTGTCTTGCAATCTTTGAAGGTACCGAATTTTCAAGAAGATCGACGAGTTCGGAAAGGTCGGTGCTGTCTGAGTTTTCAAGCAAAGAAAGCGCAGCGGCGGCACCTGCGGGCGTACACATCATGTTCAGCTTTCTGACAGGCACTTCGTTTATCGTCTCAAGATCCTTTGCATTTTCGGCAGAAAGCTCGGGCACTCTGTACAAACACGATACTCCCTTACGCCCGTTTCCGGGAATGGATTTAAAGCTTGTGAAAGCATCCGGAAGACCGGGAGATGAGACCTTAACATGAATCTCGCCCGGTTCGTTTGTCGATGCGATAACCGCAAGCAGCCTGCCGGAAAAAAGCTTGCGGGAATTTGTCTTATACTGGTCATAGTCAGTTGAGTCGCCGTTGTCCATGCCGATAAGCCTTGCGGGACCCGTGATATTTACCGTCATGCGGTTTCTTGCGTTTTCAACCTCAACACCGTTTTCGTCCCGTACGGAAATGCGAAGGAACATAAGATCCTCGCCGTCGGCGCTTATCTGTTCGGTTTCCTTTACAAGCCTTATTGAAGCCGGATTTCCGAAGCTTTGGACGGTATCGGTTGCAATGATATTCCCTTTATCGTCATATGCTTTTGCTTCCAGGGTTCCTTTGGTATACGGAAGAGAAAAATTGGCAGAGAAGTTAAGGTCATGTTCACGATCCAGTACCTTCTCGCCTACAAGCTCATTATTAAAGTACAGTTCAACCCTGTGGCCGTTTGAATATACATCCACATCGATGAGCTGGCCCTCGTTGAAATCCCAGTAAGGAGAAATGTGAACGAAAGGATCGGTTTCGGATTTTACCCAGCCTGCCTTGATAATGTAGGCAGTATCCTTCCAGAAGCCTGCCGTGTCGATATGTCCGAAGAAGGAATTCTTTGAAAAATAGGGTGTCGGCTCGCCGATATAGTCCCAGCCCGTCCAGATATACTGGCCGGCACAGAATTCCCTGTCTCTGTCATCGGTAATAAATTTATGAACGCTCTTGGCACCCCAGTTGGTAGAGCAGTTGTCAAGCGACGAGCACTGCATATCATCATAGGTCAGCATACGGTTGCTCTTCGGGAAGTGATAGATTCCGCGGCTTTGTACTGTTGATGCGGTTTCGCTGCCGTAGATGCACCAGTGGGGAAATTTTGCTCTATGCTCATCATAGACCGATTCAAGATAGTTGTAGCCTGAAAGCTCAAATAATTCCTGTACCTTCTGGGCATTTTCCCATGCAACATAGTTGGAAGCAATAGTGGTATAGGCATTGTGACGGTAATCGTTACGTCTTATGGCATCACGTAACCTTTTGGCGATTTCAACGGCACCGGGATTGTTGGTGTCGGGTATTTCATTACCGCACGACCACATTATTAAGCTTGGATGGTTGCGGTCGCGCCTTACCCAGCTTTCCACATCCCTTTCGCACCATTCATGGAAGAAAACGCCGTAATCATTGGCGGTTTTAGGCATTTCCCACATGTCGAAGGCATCCGAATCGATCAGTATGCCCATTTCGTCGGCAAGCTCCATAAGTCCTCTTGCCGGAGGATTGTGGCTTGTCCTTATAGAATTTACGCCCATTTTCTTAAGCTCCAGAATCTGGCGTTTTGCGGCAACTTTATTGAAGGCCGAACCGAGACAGCCGAGATCGTGGTGCATGCATGCGCCGTGTATCTTTACATGACGTCCGTTAAGGAAAAAGCCGCTTTCGGGTCTGAATTCAATGATTCTGAAGCCTACCTTCTGCTGTACTATGTCGAGAGTGCAGTTTTCATATGTCAGGATAGTCGTAAGCGTATAAAGATAAGGATCGTCGATATCCCAGCGGCGTACGGTATCCAGATAGAAAAACTGCGAGTTTACGTTTTTCTCGGTGTAAAGCGGGATAAAGGATCTTGATTCGCCGATGGTCATTCCGCTTTCATCGGAAATCATATGTATGATTTCTGCATCACCCAGTCCTTTTGAATCCGCAATAACCTCGGTATCGATAAGTATCTTGAAACGTCCGTCATCACAGAGGGTTGCGTTGAAATATATTCCGTCGGTAATGAAGCGGATCTCTTCACGTTCAAAATGCCATACATCACGGAAGATTCCGGCTCCCGAATACCAGCGGGTGTTTGGTTCGCGGTAATCAACATAAACAAGCAGTTCATTGTCTCCGTCCTTTTGATAGGGCGTAAGATCAACCTCAAAGGAGGTGTAGCCGTAAGGCCAGAAGAAAACCTTCTGACCGTTAAGATAGACGGTGGTGCGCATATATACGCCATCAAAATAAACTGCATTGTGCTTCGTGCCGTCAAGCATCAGATGTCTGACATAAACACCCACAGAGGATTGATAAAGATTTGCGGTATCTTCGATCATCCAGTCATGGGGCAGATCGATATCGGAAAAAGGCTTCAATATTTTTTCATCCGTAATACTTTTGCAGTTTTCGGAATGAAGTACTGAATATATATGATCAATATCGGTTCCCGGAGCAAATTTACCGAAGCTCCAGCAGTCGTTTATCAGATATCGCATGGTGTTTCTCCTTTGACAATATAATATTAAACATAATTGATATAATTTTACCAAAATTATACCTGAAATACAAGAAAAAATTGGCAGTTACGGATATGAATTACAGAAAACCGTATAGAAAAAAGTGATCTCCCGAATTCTTGACATACCAGATGATTATGAATATAATAATTAAGGAATTAATATAAATCCGAAAGGAAGACAGACAATGAAGGCAAGAAAAATCATAGCTTTGCTTCTGATACTGGTTTTGACCGTAAATGTCATGGCCTGCGGTAAGAAGTCAAAGAAAAACAATGTCAGCGTTTCCAAGGTAAAGAGTCTTGAGGATGCTGTTGAAATCTTTAAGGAATACAGGACCGGCAGCTTTGAGCTCGGCTTAAAGGCCGATCTTGACATTGACAACAAAAAGCGTGAGGTCAAGGTACCTTTTGAAAATGTAAAGCTTGACCTTGTACTTGGCGGAAGCCGTGACAATGCTGATTTTTCCATTGAAAAGTTTAATGAAAATATTAACATAGATGATGAGGAATTTGAAGGAGAACTAAAAAGTCCCCTTGTTATCAAAGACAATGTGATCTATCTTAATCTTGACAATATACTTAATTCAACACTGGATTCCGATTTCGAGCTTGGATCGCTTGCTTTTTCGCTCCCGGATGATTTCAGGCTTTCGGATGTGATAAAATATGCAGAGGATAACTGGGATATTGTTTCCGAAGCATTAGACGCTCTGTTTTCCGAAATGGAAGTAGAGGAAGGCAAGAAAAAGTACAGCGTTACCCTGAAAAAACCGAGTCAGCTGAAGAAGGGTGCAGAGGCAATGGTTGATTATCTTGCCGAGAACAGCGATTCTCTGCTGGATGCAGGTATTGACGGCGTTGATGTACTCAGGGCAGAGTGGGAAGATTACCTTGTGGATACTGTGGACGAATATTACGATCCGTTAATGCAGATCGCAGAGGTCCTTGTTGATGCTTTTAAAATAAAAGACAGCAATATAAACGAGATCGGGCAGAAAAGCAGGTTTTTTGAAAAGCTTGCCGAACAGGGCGGCAAGAACATGGAAGAGTATGTGGATCATCTTGAAACATTTCTGAATGCCTATGATGAAGAAAAACTGAGCAAAAGAATCAGCAGGAATAAAGAAGGCTATGTAAAGGATATTACGGATCTTGATATCAGAAAGTATGAGCCTGTGCTTACAATTGAGGTTTCGGAGGATTCATATGACATTAATCTGAAGCTTGAAGGCAGTGATAACGGAATCGATGTGGATGCCGAAATATATTTCAGTTTCAAAACAGGCAAGACTGAAATCGAAAAACCGAAGAATGCAGCCGGCATTAAGGAAATTGCGGATAATTTTGAAGAAGAAAAGGATAAAATAGAAGAGAAGGCAGGGGAGCTCAGCGATTCGGCAAAAAAAATGCTTGATAAGCTGGATATTACTGTAAAGGAAATGTTCGAAAATAAGCTCGCTTTTATAAAAGATAATTTTCACTGTCTCTACCTATCGGAATACAGTATAATAGAAAGTGTGATGAAATACCTGATAAGAGCACGTAAGGAGGAGCAGTCTGCTCACGTTCCTTCCGATATTCCCGATAAGCCGGTCACACCGACTCCGGAGCCTACAAAGGAGCCTGAACCAGTGAAAAACGGTTCGGTAGTGGTATGGGCATGGGATGACAGCTTTGCAGGAATGGTAAATGATTCGGTGATTCCCAATCATCCCGAGCTTTCAGGTAAGATTGACGTATATAACTTAGGCGGCTCTGATAGTTATAAACAGGCCCTTGAGGATTATTTAAAATACGGTAAAAATAAAACAGGCTTGCCGGATCCCGACATAGTATTTCTTGAGGTCGACTATATCAGAAATTATATTGACAGCGGAGCTTTAATTGACACAAAGGCTCTTGGAATAACCGAGCTTGATATGGACTCACAGTATGCCTATACCAAACGGCTTGGCACCTCTTCGGACGGAAAGATTTATGCGGTTTCATGGCAGGCCTGTCCGGGAGCCCTGACGATAAAGGCCGATCTGGCAAAGCAGTATCTTGGAACCGACGATCCGGAAGAACTGCAGGAAATGCTTTCTTCCTGGGACAAGGTGCTTGAAAGTGCAAGAACCGTCAATGAAAAATCGGGCGGAAAAGTCAAGCTGTTTGCCGGTATTGATGAATTGTCACGTATTTTCTTCAATTCTGTAAAGAACGGACTGTATGACAAAAATACCGGTAAGCTTAGGTTTGATCCTTCGTTTGAAACCTATGCAAAGCTTGCACGTGCTATGTACGATGAGGGTCTGACTTTTGACACCGCCGATACTGAGTATATGCAGTGGACTTCAGAGTGGGAGAATCTCAGGGAAGGAAGTGACCAAAACGGACGTGAAGCCCTCTGCTATGCAGGTGCTACATGGTTTTCAAGCTTTATGATCTATGACAGGTGGGACAATAATACAATACTCGTAAAAGGACCTCAGAATTATTTCTGGGGCGGCAGCTTTATGGCGGTAA
>JAFRWN010000064.1 GCA_017437965.1 Lachnospiraceae bacterium | reverse complement strand
CTGCCTGGCAATCTTTACCTGCTCCTTATCGATGTCGTACCCTGTGATATCGAGCTTAACGTTCCTCTTTATACCGTACTCCGCTCTTTCTCTTTCCTTTTTGAATATTTTCTCAGGCACCCTTTCCTTCCATGTTTCACAGGTAAAGCTTCTTTTTGCACCCGGAGCCATGTTAAGAGCCTTCATTGCAGCCTCAATGGGTATGGTACCGCTGCCGCAGAACGGGTCGACAAGTATTCTGTCTTCATTCATCGGCGTAAGGCTTATCATCGCAGATGCCAGTGTCTCGGAAAGGGGAGCCATACCGACAAGCTTACGATAACCACGCTTATGAAGCGATTCTCCGGTCGTGTCTATTCCGATTGTTACAATATCCTTTAAAATACTTACCCTTAATGGATACGAATTACCGCTTTCCGGAAACCATGCAATACCAAACTTCTGACGCAACCTGTCAACTATTGCCTTTTTTACTATAGACTGTATATCTGAGGTTGAAAACAGTGTACTTTTTACGGAGCTTGCCTTTGTAACCCAGAATTTTGCATCGGGCGGAAGGATTTCTTCCCACTCTATGCTCTTTACCCCTTCAAACAGCTCGTCAAAAGTCGTAGCCCTGAAGCTTCCGAGCTTCCATATGATCCTTTCGGCTGTACGAAGGAAAATATTTGCCTGGGCAAAAGTCTCCTCATTGCCCATAAAGCACACCTTTCCGTCGCTGACCTCTCCGATGTCAAGCCCGAGATCCAGGATTTCGTTTTTAAGTACCGACTCTATGCCGAAATGACAGGGAGCCATAAATTCATAATCACTCATCTGCAAGTTTCCTTATTTTATCCGGTATTTTCTTTCCGACCTACGATTTTCCTATATTTTAATTCAAAACACAGTCAAGTGCAAGATAAAATTTCATAAATTGTACTTGACATTCCAATTATTTTGTTGTAATATATCTCGTGTTGTTAGAACACGTGTGTGTAGCTCAGCTGGATAGAGCACTTGGCTACGGACCAAGGTGTCGGGGGTTCGAATCCTCTCACGCACGTCCATTAAGGGCCTTGACTAGTTCAAGGCTCTTGTTTTTTTAGCAAAGGATCGTAGGATGTTTGAGAAAGCCAAAAACTATGTGAAGAATAATAAGAGAATACTCTTTCTTCTTTATGCTCCTCTCTATATGTTCTGGTTCACCTCGCTTGAGAAGTGGAAAGACAGGGACTGGAACATTATTCACTGCTCCCTCGATGACAAAACACCCTTTATTGACCTTTTCATCATACCCTACTATCTTTGGTTCGTATTCGTTGCCTTCTTCTGCATATACTTTTATTTCAAGGCGGAAGCAAGCGAATGTGTCAAAATGTATGCTTCCCTTGAGATCGGAATGACAATTACCCTTATAATATATACAATCTGGCCCAACGCAGTGCATCTGCGCCCCGATGTTATAGACGAACACGGGCTCTGTGCCAAGCTTGTCCGTAACATATGGAACATCGATACCGATACCAATGTCTGCCCGAGCCTGCATGTTCTGAACACTCTGATCATACTTGTGGCTTATTACCACTGCGGACAATTCAAGAAAAAGCACCTCGCCAATATACTGGTTACGGTGCTTGCAATTCTTATATGTGTATCAACGGGCTTTTTAAAACAGCATTCCTGGGTTGATGTTATCGCAGCGGTTTTCATGTGTGCGCTGCTCTCACTCCTTGTTTACGTACCGAAGTGGGGAGTAAAAAAAGTTAGTTAAACCCGTAAAGTTTGTTTGTGAAGTGGTATCCTGCAAGGAAAATCTTCCTTCCGAGCGGTGTCGGCAGGTTGCAGGTAAGTCCAAATTCATTATAACGCATTTTTCCGTAGAGCTTCGGATTCTTATCCTTGAGATATTTCCAGAGCTCTTTTTTCTTCTGATAAAGCGCAGGATCCTTGGATGCGACACAGAGCACCGATGAAACCTCGAGCATGATTCCTATATATCTCCTGCGGTACCATACTAGTCTCTTATGTCCCTCAAATGAAAAATCATCTATCAGCTCCCTTGTTACCTGAAGCTGCTGGTCTATACGGCTTATCATGACCTTTTCATTAACCGACTGATCCTCGCGTCCGATGAAATAATGATAGAAATCCACGTCAAGATAGAACATCTCGTTAACATAAGGCAGCGGAATAAATACAAAAAGATTGTCCACATAGAACCTGTGCTCCGGAAGCTTCACACCGCTTTTACGCAGTATTTCCGTCTGATATATTACTGCATGCATCAGAAGATACTGGTGCAGATTGGTATGGCCGAACTCGTCCCAACCGAAGAAACGGTTCTGGGGGAAGCAGTTCTTGTAACGCATCATGGTCTTTTTCTTCACACCGACCTTATCATAAACATAGTCAACAATTATCATGTCGGGCCAGTGCTCGCTTTTGTTAAAGCTTGCGATCGCGCGCATAACCTGCTTATAGGCCCTCTCTCCTGCCCAGTCATCACTGTCAACAACCTTGAAGAAACGTCCGGTAGCAAGCTCAAGAGCATGGTTTATCGCACCTCCATGGCCTCTGTTTTCCTGATGCACAGCCCTGACGATTCCCGGATACTTTGCCGCATATTCATCAGCTATCGCACCCGTTTCATCCTTTGAACCATCATCAACAATGATAATCTCCACCCTATCCCCACCGGGAAGCAGGCTGTCTACACATTTTCTCATGTATTCCTGCGAATTATAGCAGGGAACCGCAAATGTAATATCTTTCATATTATTATTTCCTTAAAAATTATTTCCTTATAATTTTTTTGATAAAATCTTGATTACTACGTCAACATCTTCTCTCGTTTTACGAGTATGATGTCAAAATCAACTTTTCACATTTTATTATTTTACCATAAACTGCGATTTTTTACAACATAAACATGATATAAACTACTATGGATAAAGAACCTAAATAACATCATACAAAAAGCCCGGCTATGTATTCTGCCCGGAGACGACATTAAGCGAAGCGCTAGTCGAGGGCAGATATACATAGCCGGGCGTTAATATTTGTTATTATATAACTTTTTGTTATTTCACAACTATCATATTACAAATCCAGCTTTAGATCCTCATCCTTGTAAAGACCAATCTTCTTGAAAGCGAAGTGGAATGCAAGGGAAAGAATTGCAGGGAGAACAAAGGAAATAAGAATCAGTCCTGCCCAGTCAGAGCCTGTAATACTTGACTTGACACCTGCATCAACATCGTTTACCCAGCCTGTATAAACACCGATCTGGCCTACGAAACCACAGGTACCCATACCTGAAGAAACGGCCGCACCGTTCATTTTAAGCTTGAAGAGGCAGGTAGCAAGAGGTCCGGTGATTGCAGAAGCAAGAGTCGGAGCCAGCCATATCTGCGGCTTCTTGACTATGTTACCCATCTGAAGCATCGATGTTCCGATACCCTGTGCAACAAGTCCGCCAACACCATTTGCAGTAAAGCTTATTACAGCAAAGCCGACCATCTGAGCCGAACAGCCCGCAACAGCAGCACCACCTGCAAGTCCGACAAGACCGAGAGCCGCACAGATTGCAGCAGAACTGATCGGAAGCGTAAGCGCAACACCGACAACCACAGCAACAAGCACACCCATAAAGAAAGGCTGCTGATCTGTTGCCCACATAATGAAATCGCCAAGCTTACTTGCAGCTTTTCCTATCGGGGGTGCGATAAGCCATGAAAGGAATACGCCGACACCGATTGTAACCAAAGGAGTCACAAGTATATCTACCTTGGTCTCTTTTGAAACCATCTTACCGATTTCTGCAGTGATGATAGCCACAAAGAGTACTGCAAGAGGGCCTCCTGCACCACCGAGTGCGTTTGAAGCAAAGCCCACTGTTATCATTGAAAAAAGTACAAGTGGCGGACACTTAAGTGCATATGCGATAGCAAGTGCCATTGCCGCACCGCTCATTGCCACTGCAAGTCCACCGACTGTGTAGTTAATACCGGATACTGTAGCAACCGTCTTGGTAAGAAAACTGATCTTAAACTGGGTTCCTGCTGTATTGATTATCGTACCGATAAGCAGTGAGCAGAACAGACCCTGTGCCATTGCACCTAAAGCATCTATGGCATAGCGTTTGAATGATATTTCGATATCTTTTTTCTTCAGCTTTTCATTATCAAAAAAGGCTCTGTACAAAAAGAGCACGAAAAGAAAAAGCGCGCAGACACATAAGCAGCTGCCGAAGATCTTCTCTGCGGTTTTTATTCCTGATTTTGATAAAAATGACGAGTAGAGCTTATACACGAAAAATGACGTGATCCCTACACAGATAATTGCGAGAATCGCAATCTTCAGACCTTTGTCTTCATTTGTTTTGACGTTCTTCTTTTTTTCTTCCATCTTTAAACCTCCTGTGCCGGTCTGCTGTCAGTGACTTGCAGCCGCATATTGTGTTTTTTGATACATGGAACAGCAAAATTGCCTGTTTGCATTATTATAAATAAAAGATGCAAAAAAATATAGTACAATAATTCACAAAAATAAACATAATATCAGAGGTTTTTTTAACATTTAGAACAGGCCAGATACTGACCTTATTAAATTAGTTTGTTTTGGCACTACTAATAGTGTCAGTTTTTGTTATAATCAACTGCAAAACAAAAATGTACCAAAAAGGAGGAAATCTATGAGTTACAAAATAGTTTCAGTGCAGGACATATCCTGCTACGGCCAGTGCTCACTTACAGTTGCACTCCCCATCCTCTCCGCTTTAGGCGTTGAGACAGCAATACTTCCCTCAGCAATTCTTTCAACACATACCGGAGGTTTTACAGGTTTTACTGTACTTGACCTCACCGAAGAAATGCCTAAGATCCTCAAGCACTGGATAAACGAGGGCATAAAATTTGATGCTATCTATACCGGATATATCGGAGATACAAGACAGTTTGACATTATCAACGAGGCAAAGGCAAAAATCCTTAATCCCGGCGGACTTCTTATCTGCGATCCTGCAATGGCAGATCATGGTAAGCTCTACCCCGCACTTAATGCCGACATAGTTGACGGAATGAAGAAACTTGTTGCAAAGTCGGATATCATCCTTCCGAACCTCACCGAAGCAGTATTCCTGCTTGGAGAGGAATATACAGAGGACTATGACAGAGCATATATTGAGAACCTTCTTAAGAAACTTGCCGTTCTCGGTCCCAAAACCGTTATTCTTACAGGCGTAAGCTTTGAAGAAGGCCGTCTCGGTGCAATTGCATATGACAAAGAGATCGGAAAGATCACCGAGTATTACACCGAAAGAATCGAAAGAAACTACCACGGAACCGGAGATATCTTCTCTTCCGTTGCGGTTGCTGACATTGTAAAGGGTAAGGACATAGAAACAGTCCTTAAAGACTCCTGCGAATTTACCGTAAAGAGCATCAGGCAGACTCTCAACGATGACACACACGGATACGGCGTTAAATTTGAGGAAGTGCTTGAGAAAAACTGATTCTAAATAATTACAAAAACTAAAACAGACGGGGTCTGATGATCAGACCTCGTCTTCTTTTTTCTTTTTAAATACTATAAATTTACTTATCACATAGTTCAGGATTATAACCACAACCGACGTCACGAGCTTTGCGAGCCACTGGTCATCTAAGAATATTTCTTTTCCGAACAGGCTGAATTTAAATCCTTCTTTGAAAAGAAGTGCAAGTGGCAGCGGCAGAATGATTTCGAACATTCCCGAAAAAAGCCTTCCTCCGACAAATTTCGTAGCCTCTTCGATTATTTCGTTAATCGTCACGGCTTCGCTTTTGAACACATAGGTTCTGTTCGTAAAGAAAGCAAAAGTGACAGCCGCTATCCATGCAACAACATTTGTAAAAGCAAAGCCCACCTTTGTTTCCGAGACGCCCGCTTTTTTGAGCAATCCGAAAACCACAAGGTTTACAAGAGTAGTCAGCACACCGAAAATGAGATAAAAGACTATTTCCCGGATTTTATCCTTCCTTTCCATAGTTTCCGACCTCACTAGTAGTACTTTCTGTTGCCCCAGAGCTTATGCTTACGAAGCTCAAGATAGTCATCATAGGCACGCTGGAGCATTTCCTTTTCATTAGGGAATTTCAGAAGATGGTAAGCCTCATGATATTTATAGTATCCGGAATCCTGAAAATATTCCTCGGACTGAGGCTTCGAATAATAGCTGTCAGCCATCATAAGATACCAGTGGACCTGTTTTTCGACAACATCCTCCGGCACGGTAAAATTATAATGGCTGGTTCCGATGAATTTGATGATGTGGGCATCAACGCCCGACTCCTCCTTCACCTCGCGAAGAGCGGTCTGGTCAAAATCCTCGCCCTCTTCAACGGTACCCTTGGGGAGCACCCAGCCTTCATATTTGTTCTTGTAGTTTTTGTATAATAGCAGTATCTTACCTTTATATATGACAATACCGCCACAACTTGTAGCCTCTATCATATCTGTTCTTTCCTCTCGCAATAATTACCGTCCCGAACTTTCATCGGGACACTCATCATCAGTATAACAGTAAAATGAGAAAAAAGCAAGTAATTTACTGAACCGTCCGCAGAAAATGCCCGTATTTTCCGCCTTTTGCGGTATTTTCAAAATATTCCGTAAGAATCTTTTTTATTTCAGCTGGTGTCTCGGTTGTAAAAGTAAACCTCACATAATCCGGCCTAAGCGCCTCAATATCATCCTTAAGCGCACGAATATCGGTAGGCTCAGAGTCAAAAATATAATTTATGCAACGGCTGCAGTCGGTATAAAAAGGATATTTCCTGCCTTCCGTATCTGTGAAATATTCCATCATAATGTCCTTACCGGTTTCAGTAGCAAAACCATTTTCAGACTTCCTGCACTTTCCGAAATTCTTTTTTATGCACTGCCTTGAAACCATTACGAGCTCGCGTCCGTAAATGTCAAGTATGGTTTCGCAGTTTCCCGCACACGCTCTTTTTTCCATAAGCTCCGAAAGTTCCTCTTTGTCAAGCTCATGGCCGAGTGTCAGTCTTTCCTCACCTGATCCATGAAGAAAAACAGCCGCAAAACTGTTTGAAACAGTATATCTTTCAAGTCCCGAAAAATCAAAATAGTACTTATCAGCACTAATTGTAATTTTTACTGCAGACTCCTGTCGGAATTCCTCTACTGCCTTCTTTTGCCCAAAAAGAAGGTAACGTACAAGAATTTCAGGAGAATATGCTTCAGCCTGCAAGCCTGATACATCAGTTTTTTCTGATCTGAATTCCGGCACCTTACGCTCTCTTCTTAGGCTCGCCTTAATCTCCTTTTCAAGCTTATCAAGAGCTTCCCTTCTGACTCTTCCGAGCTCTGCCTTCGGAACAAAGGAATTATTATCCGTGAAGATTTCAAGTTCCGCAAGTTCAAACATCGAATCACCGCTCCTGAGGACCTTCTCCCTTACCGATTTTTCATCAAGTGCTGCAGTTTTTGCGGCATCTGCTGTTAAGCCCTCCGCATATGCGCTGTAGGTTTTTCCGGCAAGCTCCGTTTGTACATCAAGGCGTAGTACTTCACCGACAACAAGGCGCAGTTTTCCGGACGCCTTCTTTTTATCGGGCGTTTCAATATACTCTTTATGAAGGCGGTCAAGCAATGCTTCGTTTCGCATGCGGTAGACCTCTACAGTTACGCTGCCTGATATTTCTCTTCTTTTGCCTGCCTTACCGGTCTCTCTGTTTTCGTATCTTCCTTTAAGCTGTTCAATGCTTTTAAGTACCCTGAACTTAATTTTGCTTCCCGTCTTGAAATCCTGTCCGCAGGTATAGGAATACCATTCTTTACTGAGGTCTGACCTGATCTCAAGCACATCTCCCTTGTTAAGAGGAATTTCATTCGCAAGCTCTGCAAACTCTTTATTAAGAACTGCCTTTCCGATGAAAACGCCGTGATGGTTCGGACGCTTTCCGGACATCATATCGGGTCCCGGATTACCGAAAGCATAGCCCGATGAAAAACCACCGCGGTTGAAAAGGTCCATCAGCATGATCTTTTCTTCGGCCGTTTTGCCTGCATGGGCCGCCTTATATTCCAGATATTTTTCTTCTCCCAGCGTATAGAATCTGTCAACTTCCCTGCGGTAAACCTCGGTAACTCCGGCTGCATATTCCGGTGCTTTCATCCTGCCTTCGATTTTGAAGGAATCCACACCTGCCTTGATCAGTTCGTGGAAATTGTCCAGAGTGCAGATATCCTTCGGGCTCAAAATATATGCCTTTTTTCCCTGATATTCATACAGTTTTCTGCAGGGCTGGGCACAGCGTCCG
>JAFRWN010000063.1 GCA_017437965.1 Lachnospiraceae bacterium | reverse complement strand
GGAAATACCAGAAGTGGCAAAAGTGTTTAAATTCAAGGATTTCTAGATATTTTTCTTTTGTATCCACACCACAGTCTCGACGTTGGCGGTAAACGGAAACATATCAACACACGTTGCCCTTACCACCCTGTAGCCTGCCTCCTGTATCATCGCAAGGTCATTTGCGAGGCTTGTGGGTTTGCAGGAGATATAAACCATGCTTTCAACGCCGTATGAAAGGATCTTTTCAAGAGATTTCGCAACTATTCCCTCACGAGGCGGGTCAAGGATTATGATGTCCGGCTTTTCACTGAGTTCATCAAGCTTTTTGAAAACATCACCTGCGATGAATTCACAGTTTGTAAGGCCGTTGAGTCTTGCATTTTCATTTGCGGCAGCTACTGCCTCTTCCACTATCTCGATTCCGTAAACCTTGTCTGCGGCCTGGGCCATCAGCTGACCAATTGTGCCGGTACCGGAGTACAGATCATATAAAACTCCCGCTTTCTTATTGGAATCGGCCGTTTTTCCCGAAAGCGCCATTCTCGCATATTCCCTTGCTTTTTCATAGAGTTTTTCCGCACCGAGAGAGTTGGTCTGGAAAAACGAAAAAGGAGTGATTTTAAAGTTGAGGCCGAGAAGTTCCTCGGTAAAAAAGGCCTCGCCATAAATAAGCTCCGTACCCTGATCTATTATTGCGTCAGCCACCGAATCATTTACTGTATGAAGGATTCCGACAATTTTTTCCGCACACGGCAGTGAAAGTAAAGCCTCTCTGTACTCCTTCATATATTGCTCTGAATTTTGCTCCGTAGAATTTGTTTCTTTCCACGTCACCAGATCGACAAGTATTTTCCCGCTCTTTTCGGATCTTCTTACAAGCATGTGTCTGAAGTATCCCTGCTTAGTCATTTTATGATAAAAACCAAGCCCGGTACTCCGTGACCACTCTTCTGTTGCCTTAAGTATCATGCGCATATCCGCATGCATCAAACCGCATTCATGGACAGGCACGATATCATAGAAACTGCCCTTTTTATGCAGTCCAAGTACGAGCGGACCGTCCTTATATTCATTGCCGAAGGTGAACTCCATTTTGTTGCGGTATTCCGTCTTTTGCGGGCTTGCAACAGGTTCTTCCCATACATATGAAAGCTCCTGCCCAGTCTTTTTACCAAAGTCATCCACAGCCTCATCGAGAAGCTTCTTCACCTGACCGGCTTTTAATTCAAGCTGGGTTTCATAGGGAAGCGTCTGATAAAAACAACCTCCGCATAAACCAAAATGAGAGCAAAAAGGAGTTGCTGTTTCAAGCTCTGACTTCTCGCAAACCTCAAGAAGCCTTGCTTCAAATTTTCCCTTTCTGCCCTTATTTATCACTGCCCTCACCGTCTGTCCGGGAATGGTGCCCTTTACGAGCACCCTCTCCGGTGATGAGTTATCTTCGTTGTTTTCCGAAGCAACATGCATGATGCCCTTGTTCGGAAACTCGGTATATTCAATTTTTCCTTTTACTACTGTACCTTTTTTCATGTTCCGTACACTCAGCTCTGCTTCCAGCCTTTCATCAGGCTCTTTTTCCTGCGTCCCTTACCATAGGCATAGCTCTTTTCCTTCCAGCCGCTGTAACGGAGCAATTTATCTTCCTTAAGACTCAGACCCGGAAGTGATTCGCATTTAACCTGAGGGATGGAATTATAAAGCTCATGGAGAGCTGCGATACGCTCTGCTTCAGGATCAACTGCAACTTCAGGTTCTGCCTCTGCTACCGGTTCAGGTTCAGGTTCGACTGTTTCCTCAACCTTTTCTTCGACAGGTTCTTCCGAACCAACCTCCGAAAGTATTATTTCTTCTATTATCGGTTCTTCCTCAACCGTTTTTTCTTCTACTACTTCAACCGGCTCTTCTGCAACTTCTTCTGCCTTTTCCTCAGGCTTTTCTACATTCAGAACAGCCACTGCCTCTTCGGCTTCAGCCATTTCCTTATCAAGAGACTCAAGTGCATCATCAACAGAGAGTTCCGGATCAAGCATTGCAAGCTCAAGCTCGGCCATTGCTGCCTCCGCCTCGGCAACCTCTTTTTCTGCCCTTAAGAGTTCCTCATCGGCTGCAACAACTCCGGCAATAAGGTCTGCCTCTTTCGTGGCATCCTCTACTATATTCTTTGCCTTTTCGGCATTCTTCTGTGCTTCCTCTTCGAGCTGGTTATACAAAGCCTTAAGCCTTGCTACCTCTTCCTCGTCTTCGTCATCGTCTTCATCTGCTGCAGGAGTTTCGGCAACTGCCAATTCTTCAGCTTCCTGTTCCTTCTGTGCTTCCTCGATGTTCTCATTTACGGCCATTTCCATTACATTGTCATAGCCGCCAAGATTTACAACTACTTCTCTTTCCTTGATGATTTCAAAATCTTCTTCATCATCGGCGTTCAGAACATGATATTCACCATGTCTTGCATCAACCTTCTGCACAAGCACAGTCTTTCCGCTGTGCAGAACAAGCCTGTCACCGACCTTGTACTTCATTTCCTTATCAAATATCATTCCCTGCTCCTTATTAAAAAATTACTTTACTTTATCACTGTAAAGTGGTATAGTGATTATAACACTTTTGCTAAACGGAGGCATTACCATGGGCAGAGACATTCATTCTCCCGAAGCTGACAAACTTTTCGACGCAATCTGCGCACTCAAAAATCGTGAGGAATGCTATCAATTTTTCAGGGATGTATGTACACCAAACGAAATTGAAGCAATTGCCCAGCGTTTTGAGGTTGCAGGCATGCTGCTCGAAAAACATACTTATCAGGAGATAGTCCAGAAAACCCGTGTGTCAACAGCCACCATCAGCCGCGTCAACCGTTCCTTAGAGGACAGTGGCGGCTTCTACGAGACCATCTTCTCAAGAATAAAGAATAACTAAACCTCGTCTTTTCCTTTTTCATTGCCGCCGAGCACGTCATCAACGATGCTCTCTATCAGATTGCGTTTGAGATAAACGTCAAAGCTCAGCATGGCAATGAAGGAAAACATCTGCAGATATTCTCTCTCATCTTCACCTTCGACATCCTCGAAGGTTCTTTTTGATTTCACAAACTTTCTCATTACATCCTTGGCAAGACCATAGGACATTTCCTCTTCTATCTGGAAAACCTGGCTGTAAATCTCATCAAGGGAAATACCGCCTTTTTCACCAAAAAACATTTTAGACATCGGCGAAATAATCGATTTTACATCGCTGATGCTGAGGAAATTCTTCAGATAATAAATAAAGACAAGCAGATACATATGATCCATACTGTACTTCTTCTTTTCAGGAGGAGGAAGCAGATCATTTTTGGTATAGTTGTTTATCATGGTCTTGGTCAGCAGCTTGTCATCCTCATAACGCTTTGAGGCTTCAAGATGCTTGTCCATGAAACTTGTTACCTGATCCATGTACAGATCAATGTTCGGGATATCATAGGGCTTGATATAGTCAGTACTCTGCAGGGTTTTCTGCAGTTCCTTCATATAATCCCTCCATTTAACGCTCATTAGATTTCTCCGTAAAATTAAACTATTTCAGGCTGTTTTTTGCACCCCAATATAGTATATAGTTTTAAAAACTACTTGTCAATATTTTTTCGTGCGACATGTGATTTTTTCAGCACTTTTTGAGCTTTGCAAAGCTTGCAAGCATCCTTTTCGGACCGCCTTCAAACTCTACTGTAACTTCGAAATCCTTTTTACCCTTTGTTATCTCTTTGACAACGCCGCGCCCGAATCTCGAATGCTCCACCGTATCACCCTCTTTATAACCAAGCGCCGGTGAATCAGGCAGTTCCACCTCTCTTACTTTGATTTTTTCTGAATAGGGATTCTCATAAGGTCCCTTTGCAAATAGCCTGCCGGAATCAAAGCTGCGGCGGCGTTCTTCTTTCTTCTCTTCCATATCTTTCATATACGCTTCATGGGCATGGCCCTTGATACTTAACATGTGTCTGGGAATCTCACGAAGGACAAAACGCGAGGTAGGATTGAAACTCATCTCGCCAAAGGCCATCCTCTGTTTTGCACAGGTAAAAGTCAGCCTCTTTCTTGCTCTCGTTATCCCGACGTAGCAAAGTCTCCTTTCTTCTTCAAGTTCATTATCATTATCCATACACATCGAACTCGGGAACAGTCCGTCCTCCATTCCGCACATGTAGACCTCGTCAAATTCAAGTCCCTTCGCAGAATGCAGGGTCATTAAAAGCACCCTGTCCTCAGTGTCATTTACAGAATCAATATCGGCAACCAGCGAAACCTCTGCCAAAAAGTCCGAAAGGCTTGCCTCTTCCCCTGCCTCTTCTTCATAGGCAACCGCCTTATCGATAAGTGAACCGATGTTGCCCTTTCTCTCATCGGCCTTGTCAGGATCGCTGTCATAGGAATCCAGATAGTCCTCATAGTCCGTATCATCAATTATTTTTTCTATTATTGATTTTACGGAAACCGCTCCGTCATCAAAAGCAAAGGCCCTGAAGCCCTCGATCAGATTTATGAAGCTTTTAAGCTTTTCTTTTGCGCGGGCAAACGAAGGTTCATTCACTGCCTCCTTCATTGCTTCGTAGTAGCTTATCCCACGGCTGTCGGCATAGGCCTGGATATTGTTAAGCGTCGTATCTCCGATCCCGCGCTTGGGGACGTTTGCAATACGTTTAAACTGTAAGGCATCATTATTGTTTACGAGTGTGCGCAGGTAGGCCAGGATATCCTTTACTTCCATCCTCTGATAGAAATTAACTCCGCCGACTATACGGTAGGGAATGTTGAAGAATATCATTCTTTCCTCAAGAAGCCTTGACTGCGCATTGGTACGGTAAAGCACCGCAAAGGAGCTGTAGCTTGCCCCTGCATCCGCCTTCTTTTTTATGTCGGTCGCGATTCCGTTTGCTTCTTCCAGATCGGAACTGTACTGTATGAACCCGACATCCTCACCATTGAGCTTTTCGGTCCACAGCTTCTTGTCCTTCCTTCCACGGTTGTTGGAAATCACTTCGTTGGCTACCTCAAGTATCTTGTCGGTCGAGCGGTAGTTCTGCTCAAGTTTTATTACCTTTGCATTGTGGAAGGTATTTTCAAAGCTCAGGATATTTGTGATATCCGCACCCCTGAAACGGTAAATCGACTGGTCATCATCACCTACCACGCAGAGATTATGCTCCCACTCTCCCGAAAGCTCATTATAATGATTTGCGAGCAGCTTTATCAGCCTGAACTGGGCATTGTTGGTATCCTGATACTCGTCAACCATTATATACTCGAAGCGGCGGTTATAGTAATCCAGGGCTTCCTTACAGGTTTCAAGAAGCTCCACCGCCTTCATCAGAAGATCGTCAAAATCAAAGGCATTGTTTTCACGTAACCTTTTCTGATATTCCGTATAAACCTTTGCCACCATCTTCTCGGAAAATTCAGCCGTTGTGGATGCATATTCCTCGGCGGAAACACACTCATTCTTCGCTGCCGATATATGGTTCATGAAGAACTTTTCCTTGAATCTTTTGGTATCGATGTTCAGATCCTTAAGTACCTGCTTCATCAGGCTTTTTGCATCATCGCTATCATATATCGTAAAGGAACTCTCATAGCCGATGTGCTCCGCGTATTTCCTTAACATCCTGACACATGAGGAATGAAAGGTCGAAACCCAGACATTCAGGCCTTCATCAGCCAGAAGTCTTTCCACCCTTTCCTTCATTTCATTTGCAGCTTTGTTTGTAAAGGTAATCGCCAGGATCGAAAACGGAGATACTCCTTTTTCCTGTATCAGATATGCGATTCTGTGGGTTATTACTCTCGTTTTACCGGAACCGGCACCTGCCAGTATAAGAAGCGGGCCCTTATCATGGAGAACCGCTTCGGCCTGGGGACCGTTTAGGCCGCTAAGATCAAACATTATATAAATCCCTCTCAGTCTTTTCTTCACAGATTAATACATCTTAATTTTACCACAGCTTTAAGATAAACACAAATGATATTTTTATCGGTTTTTTAAGGCTTTTTTACAAGATTTAACATAATGACAATTTTTTTAACATTTTTTTAATTTTTACTAGTAATTTTTCACGAGATGTGTTATACTTTATTTCAGGAGAAAGGCGGACGGTTTTCACGTATACGTCTTGAATTTATGTAACGGAGGAAAAACCAATGGATGATAACAAAAGAAGCCACAAGCTGATTTGGACACTCGCAATAATCGGAGCTATTACAGCTATCGCTGCTATTGCTTATGCAGTAGTGAAGTTCTGCAGACCTGATTATCTTGATGATTTCGATGACTTCGATGATTTCGATGACTTCGACGAAGATGATGAGGATGACCTTGACGACGACGATGATGACGCCGAAGATGATGCAGAATAATTAAAGATATTTATTCTTTTTTTCATAAACTTCACTTTCCCAAAAAAAGAAAGACCGTTTTTAACGGTCTTTCTTTTTTGTTATTTTTTTGACTTCAAATTATTTTAGTTTGCTTTCTTAAGTCTGAAATCCTGCCACTCAAACTCCGAGCTCCAGACATTGTCCTTTACAGAGCCTGAGAAATTGCAGTAACCATATTCATCCTTGTTTGCCGGAAGTTTGATCCACTCATAGAAATCAAGCCTCATATAATTATCCTTCAAAGGCTTATATTCAACAAGCTTTGCCCTCCAGCTGTATCTTCCCTTGTCCGGATCCAGAGAATCCACTTCCACTACTGCCATCGGCTCGCCGCCGTTATAGAAGCTTTCAAAGTCGATATTTACGCTTTCCCTGCCGTCATTCATGTTACCTGTCCATGTTCCTGTCCAGTTGCCCTGAACATCGGTAATCTCAAGATTATAGACATAGTAGGGCTCCCACTTTTTCGTAAAGTGGAATTTTACCATTGCCGAGACGGAAATCGAAAGTGCGTCACCTACCAGGAAATCAAAACGTGTCGGAATTTCAAGCTCGACCTTCTCTTCCGGCTCAACCTGGTCAACCGTAACATTCCGGATTTTTACGTCATCATCACCCGAGGTATAGGTCACACCCATGAAATAAAGGGGCACGCTCTGGGTCTTTATATAGAAAGCAAGTGCAGATGTGTCAATATTTACATTATAAAGCGTTGCATACTGATGTCCTATGCTCGATTCATCAACGGTATCCTGGGTGATGGTCCACTGTCCAGTATAGTTTGAATGGTCGATCACGTAGGTAAATACCATGTCTGCAACAAAATCCGTGGAATACATGCCCTGCTCGGCATGAACCTCGTAGCGCACTGCACTCGTCAGTTTTTCATTGTCGGTAGTCCACTCCTCGCCTGCTTTTACGCTTCTGATCTCATCAGCATAGATTGTCTTGCCTTCAACCGTAAAAATATGGTTTCTTACAAGCTTGCTGGCTTCCTTCGGAGTGATTTTTTTTGTGAGCTCTGCCTTTTCGGACTGAAGAACAAGGCTCTTGTCATCAAATACCCATGTTTCCTTATTGTTCTTAAGATTGAAGCTCATGGTAAAGGTCTGGCTATACTTTACATAGCCGAACTTTTCAACAAGGGTAGCCTTAACGTCAGCCTTGTTTTTGCCCGAGCTTGTCTTTGCTTCAATAATCGATATCTCGTAGGAATACCCTTCCCTCTTATCCTCTTTGCTTTCATCCGGAAGATAGCCGAGGCTTACAAGAGCATTTTTAACATCCTTCTTTGTAGGTTCTTTTATCAGACTACAACCCGAAAGCAAAGTCATCAGCAGAAAAAGCATCAATAAGAGAAAAAGATTTTTTCTTATTTTCATTCCAAACCTCATAAAAGTTTACTTATTCAAAAGCACGGAAAATGTGTAATCCAGTACAGCATATTCAATACAGCACTGACGGTAATAATTCAAACCGTATTTTTCTATAAACGAGTTTACTTCCAGACCGCGGGCTTTACAATAGTCTTCACCGTATTCCATGCTGTTATTCAGACTGTATTCTTCAAGTATAGCCTGCATTATCAGTCGTAACGAAGCTTCTTCTTCTGCGGACTTCTGGATAAATGCCTCATACTCTTCCTGATTCTTTACGTCAAGATACTCATAGACAGTTGTATATCTTTCTTTTCCTACCTGCTTATAAATATCATGAAGCATCTGTCTTTCATGCTCATAGGTAACCTCAAACTGCTTCTTCAAATCATTGAGATATGCTTCAGGGTATGATTTTACCTTTGCATTCTTCAATATTGCATTTCTGGTAGACTTTTTCTGTCCGTCCTCATTGTTAATTGGGGTTTCTTCTCTTGATATAGCTGCTGATTCAAGCTCAACAGTTGTCCAGTCGGGCAGTTCAACATAGTCTCTTGCATTGATACCGATGATTTTTCCATCCATGTCAAGATTCTTGCTGTAGAACGTATAATCTATACTAACAGGTGTTATCATTTCGGACTTATTGCTTGATTCATCACTGTTATTGTCTTTTTTCAAGGCACTCCTGAATGCCAAAAACCCGATACCGGCAACACAAAGCACCATCATCGCTATGAAAAAAATGCTTTGCATCTTATCCTCTTTTTTCTTTTTTTCATCTATTTCTTTTTTATTAATATCTTTAGCCATTGATTACTCTCTCTACTCTCCGTTTGCCTCATATATTTTTATTCTTTTGAATATTTTCATTGCTATAAAGCTAAGTACATAAAAAGTAAATGCGAAACCGCATAAAAGCCATAACCACCCGAAAAATTTAAATACAACTACAAAACTAAATGTCACTATCATCGGGAAGAACAGTACAAATATCATTAGCAGGGAATAGTAAAAACAAAAACCCGATAATGCCAATGCATTTCTGAAATGATGCTTAAGATCATTTTTATATCTTGCTATCAAAGGAAATACCAGTGTAGTGGTAAATGATACCGCAACAAAGGTAAAAATAAAAATAAAACCAAAGAATATGGTAAATACGGTACCTCTGTCTCCGTGAAATGCAAAATATGCATCACAGAAAGCGATCAGATATCCTAGTACCGTAATCAGCCAGGCAACTGTACCCTGCTTGAAATTATCCTTAAAGTTTTTGAAATACTGTTTTATGGTATTGCCTTCAAAATTACTGTTGATATCATAAAAAGTGGAATATAAAGCCGCAGTAGAAGCTCCGATAGTGAATATCGGCAGGGAAGTTACCAGCCAGAGCCAGTTTAGGATTACAAGATCTCCAAGTTCTGTAAGAAATCCCAGTATCTTTGACCCTATGCTTCTTTTCTCCGGTTTTTCCAGAAGTATTTCATTATATTTTATATCATTCTCTCTTTCCATCAAATCACCCTATTAGGTAAAAAACCCCTCGGAAGAGCATTGCTCTTCCGAGAGATTCCCAATAAACATTCTTTTGTATATTATTCCTTTACGCCACCAAGTGTAACACCGGAAACGATAAACTTTGAAAGGAAGAAATATGCAACAAATATAGGAAGGATTGCTGCTGCAAGACCTACATAAACGATACCGTAGTCTGTTCTGAACTGATCGGATCCCAATGTCTGAACGAACATAGGAAGTGTTTTCAGCTTAGGCAGGTTCAGGATCAAGGTAGGCATGAACAGGTTATTCCAGTTAGCAACGAAAACGAAAATTGCCTGTGTTGCAATTGCAGGTTTCATCAGCGGGAGAACTATTGTATTGAAGGTTCTGAACTCGCTTGCACCATCGATTCTCGCAGCTTCGACAAGTGAGAGTGAAAGCACACTTTCCATGTACTGCTTCATAAAGAATACCGTATTAGGAGCAGCAATAGCGGGTATGATAAGTGGCCAGTAAGTATCTGTCAATCTCAGCTTGAACATATACTGATAAAAACCGATTGCGGAAATCTGAGTAGGAACCATCAGGATAGCCATGATGAAAGCCCATGCAAATCTCTTCAATTTGAAGTTGTAAACATGTATACCGTATGCGGTAAGTGTTGAGAAATATACGCACAACAGAGTCGCAGGCACTGTTACAATGAGTGAGTTAACCATACTCTTAAGCATTGTAATATCAAGTGCTTTTGACTTATCCTGCAGATTCTTCCAGTTAGTTGCAAGAGAGCTTCCCGGAATAAGTGATATACCTCTCTTAATCTGGTCTGAAGAACGGGTTGCGTTGATGACCAGGAGCATGAAAGGGAACAAACTCATCAAGCAGAGAATAACCATTACGATATTTTTGAATAATTTTTCTCTTCTAATGGCTGCAAAATAATTCTTTTCTTTTTCATTCATTATTTTGCACCTCCCTTTTTCTTCTTCTTAACCTCATCAGCATTGCCCGTATTACCAACAGTAAACAGGAATATAATACTTATAATGATAGTTATTATAAACAACAGAACCGAAACAGCCGCGGCTCGTCCATAATCTCGGGACGTACTGAACAATCGCATTATGTACATGGTCATAGTCGTAGTCTTGTCATCAGGACCACCAACGTAGCTGTTACCAGTATTATTAAACAATGCAGGGATATCGTACATCTGCAGACCGCCGATTGCGGAGGTGATCAGAACGTATACCAAAATCGGTCTGAGCAGAGGAAGCGTAATTCTGAAGAATTTTTGTCTTCCGTTTGCACCGTCGATATCTGCAGCCTCATAAAGGCTTTCGTTGATACCCAGCATACCTGATATCAAAAGTAGTGAAGTATTACCATACCACATCCAGAAAAGGATGAATGAAATAAGTCCACGGCTGCCTGCTGCACTTGACATGAAGTCGAAATCTTCGCTGATGATGTGCATATTTCTTAACAATGTTGTCATCGGGCCAAGTTTTGAGAACATAGCACGGAACAATGTTGCGATTGAAGCAGCTGTAATAATATTCGGAAGGTAAACTAAAATCTTGTAGATGCCGCCGGCCTTAAGCTTTGCTTTGTTGTTTGTCAGCCATGCAGCAACAAGTAATGAAAAGATGAGCTGCGGTATGAAGTTACCCAGCCAGATTATACCTGTGTTTTTCAGGTAAAGTACGAAATTGGAATCCAGGATTCCGCCGTCGGAACCGATACCTAAGACTTTCTTAAAGTTCTGAAGTCCTATATAGCCTCCATCCTTTAACTTATTGTTTCGGAAGTAGTACTCATTTACACTGTAATAGAAGGTCAGAATCAGAGGATAAAGCTGAAAAAGCAGGTACACAAGAAAGAACGGAGCTATAAATATATATCCGTATTTGTTGCGTTCAAGTTTTCCTTTGTTTTTTTTCATTTTAATTCCCCGCTACAATTATTATTGAAAAAGGGAGCTCCTACACTCCACGTGTCAGGAGCTCCCATTTTTTTAGTTTGTAACTCTAGATTACTCTAGGTGAAATTACTCGCTAAGGTATGAGAATGTATCAACTACAGCCTTCTTGAAGTCCTTCTTAGCTGTATCCATATCCTTGTTACCGTTAGCATATTCCTTAACCTGGTTGTAGAAGAGACCGTTGATTGATCCCTGCTCTGCAACTGCTGCCTTAGCACTGATTGAAGGAAGAACGCTGCTGTAGAAATCAAGGTAGCTCTGTGTTCCATACATATACTTGCTGGTGAAATCGTCAGCGCTGAGCTGAGCAGTAGCCTCAGAGTTGTTTACGAAGTCACAGTTTCCATCCCAACCATCTACGTTCTTACCAGAAGCAAGGCTAACCATGAAGTCCTTATCGCAGGTGAATGCCTTAATGATTCTTCCTGCCATTTCCTTATCTGAGCAACCCTTTGTTGCTGCAAGACCGGTACCACCATAGTAGTAGCTTGTAGGTCCTTTAACAAGGATAGTGTTGCCTTCCCACTTGGTATCAAGACACCAATATGTGAACCAAGGGCATCCTACGTAGCAAACAGCTGCGTTTGTCTCAACGCCATCACCGTTCTTAAGGTTACCCCAATCTTCGCCCCACTGATCAACGTTGTATGAGCTCTTGTCATCAACGAATGACTTAGCAACCTCAAAGTACTTATCAAGAGAAGCATCAAGCTGAAGCTTATCATTTGAATCATACCAACCGGTTGAAAGTGAGTTAAGGAAAGGATACATAAGTTCGTTGTAGCCAGGGAAGAGCATTGCCTTTCCGCCTGAAGCCTCAGCAACCTTCTTAGCTGCTGCAACTACCTTATCCCAATCTGCGAAGTAATCAGCCTGAAGTTTATCAGGATCTGTAGTTCCAAGGTACTTCTCAGCAAGATCAGCTCTTACCTGAATAGCACCAGGAGTTGCCTGCCAGAAGAGTGCCTTAACAACTCCGTCTTCATCTGTACAAAGGTCAAGGTTGTACTGATACTGATTCTTGTAATCATCAGCAGTAATACCGAGATCTGAAACAGGAAGAAGATCGTCAGACTGAACATACTTAAGAACGTAATCAGCCTCAAGACCCATAAGGTCAGGATAAATGTCGCTTGAAGAATCCTTAAGGATTACATCGAGCTTTGTCTGATAGTAGTTTGAACCACCGGTATCAAGGAATGCGATTCTTGCATAATCATCGGGATTGGTTGTCTTGTAAACACCATCAAGAATCTTCTTGATATCCTGGTTCCAGCCCCATACTACAAATGTGTTTGCAGCTGATGTGTCAGCACCATCGATCTTGTTCTCGGGAATTTTCTCAGCTGAAGAAGATTCTGCAGGATCGCTGGCATCTGAAGTGCTAGAAGATGCATCACTTGTGCTTGTGCTTGCGCTAGCGCTGTCTGAAGCTGAGCTTGAAGATGAAGCCTTGCTGCTTGATGAGCTTGATGAGCTGTCAGAACCGCAAGCTGCGAACATAGAAGCTACCATTGCTACAGAAAGTACTGCACATAAAGCTTTCTTTCTCATAGGTATTTTTCCTCCTAAAAATAAAATACGGATTTTTTTTGCTACGGTACATGGTTACCCCGGAAAACCGGTCATTTCCTGTCCGTGCACCAATACTATACAACAAGTTGAACAAAAAAACAAGTACTTTTTGTACATTTTTTCCATTTTTTGTTATTTTTCTCTTTTAATTCACTCTTAATTCACAAAATCAAAGAGCATATTTGTCCTGATATTCTTTAAGATATTCGGCAAAAGAACCGTTGCGGACCTTCCTTACGGACTGCACATATTCATGTGTATCGAACTCGGAAGCCTCCAGTTCTATCATGGCAACTGCGATGTTTGAGCAGTGTCCGGCTATCCTCTCACAGTTCATCAGAAGGTCGTTGAACATGAATCCGATTGCGAGTCCGCACTCTCCTTTCTGCACTCTCTGGATATGGCGGAGCTTAAGTTCGTCACAGAGCATTCCGATATGTTCCTTCAAAGGTTCGATTCGGTAGCACTCCTTCACTTCTTCCATTACAAAGGCATGGAAGGATTTTTCGATTATCTCGATAACAGCACTTTTAAGTACCGTAAGTTCCTTCTTTGCAGTCTCGGAGAACGAAACGCCCTTTTCTTCCATTTCGAGAGCGATGTCGGACATGTTAACGGCATGGTCGCTTATACGTTCAAAATCACTGATGGTATGAAGAATCAGCGACACCTGTCTCGCGTCCTGAGGCTGAAGCTCGGACGAGGTCAGCTTTACAAGATAGGTTCCGAGTTTATCCTCATATTTATCTATTGCAGCTTCCTTGGCCCTTACCTTGTCAAATTTACTGCGGTCGAATTCTTCAAAAAGATGCACGGCACGATAGACATTCTTCCTTGTTTTGTCTGCCATTGCATAGATTGTCATCTTACTTTGCTCTATTGCAATCGGCGGATACTTAAGGAAACGTTCCTCAAGCCTGTCAATCGTAGCCATATCGTCTTCATCATCTTCGCTGTCCTTAATAAAGAACTTCGCCATCTTTTCGACCTGTTTGAAGAGAGGAAACAGAGCAATTGTTGTTCCGATACGGAATACACTGTTGACAAGGGCAATCTTGAATGGATTCATTGTATTGTCTATGAACGAGAAGTCCACAAACATATGGATTGCATAGAAGCCCACACCCCAGATGATCGCTCCGACGATGTTGAAGTACATATATATGAAGGCTGTTCTTTTACCGTTAGTATTAGCTCCGATAGCTGAAAGGATTACGGGTGCGCCCGCACCGATACCTACACCGAGTATGATGGGGAAGGCGGTTGCAAAGCTGATGGCTCCGGTAACGGAAAGTGCCTGCAGGATACCGACGGATGCAGATGCGGACTGTACTACTGCCGTAACTGCGATACCGATAAGTATTCCGAGGAAGGGATTCTTGAACGATGACATTGCATCAAGAAAGGCCTTGTTGCTTCTGAGAGGAGAAACCGCCCCGCTCATTGCCTGCATGCCATACATCAGAACTGCAAAGCCGAGAAGGATTTCTCCGACATTGTTCTGTACTTTCTTTTTGCAGAACATTCTTAATATGATACCGATAACGGCAACGATGGCGGTAAGGACCGCGGTCGAGAAAATCATCGCGATACCGCTGCCGCCTTCAACATAGGAAAGACTGAGTATCCAGCCGGTAACCGATGTTCCGATGTTTGCACCGAAAACAACACCGATGGCCTGGGCCAGTTTCATCATTCCCGAATTAACGAAGCCGACCACCATTACAGTTGTGGCTGATGATGACTGGATAACTGCCGTTACAAAGGTACCGAGAAGTATGCCTTTGAGCGGCGTGTTTGACAATTTGTAAAGTATGACTTCAAGTTTGTTTCCGGCAACCTTTTTCAGGGCGTCGCCCATAATGGTCATGCCGAACAGAAACATTGCCACTCCTCCGAGCAGCGCAAGGACATTCTGAAATCCCATCTTATTTACTCTCTTTCTTGGTCCGCACCACTTGGCACGGTCAGTTTATGTATCTATCCTTCACTTACTACCTGGTTCTTGCCGCCGCGCTTTGCTCTGTAGAGGTATTTGTCGGCCTGCATGAACAGTTCCTCGGCAGTTGTCCTTATATCGTAATGCTGACATACACCGCAGGAGAAGGTTATCGCATGGTCGCACCACTCAAACTCGGTAGTCCTGAAGCGTTCAAGCACCTGCTCCATTAAAGCAGCCGCTTCCTTTCTCTTGCAGTTTTTAAAAATAACGGAAAACTCCTCGCCGCCGTAACGGCATACTATATGGCCCTTGCAGACATCGCTCATTATCTGTGCAAGGGTGATTATGACCTGGTCGCCGTTTGCATGGCCATAGGTATCGTTTACGGATTTGAAGTTATCAATATCCACAACGGATATGCAGAGCGGCTCTCCGCTCCTATCGGATTCCCTGATCTGATTGTCAAGTTCGTCATAGAAAGCGGTGTGGTTGATGAGTCCTGTCATCGCATCCACTTTCACCCTGTCTTTTAAGCTGGCCTGGTTTTCAAGTCCCTCTTCGATCAGAACACTGTTATTTTCAACGAAACGTCTTATCAGCATGGCGATAAAGAGAGAGATCACGAGGACAAGTATTGAAATATAGCCCTGTATTACGTAGGTGGCCACATCAAAATCATCGCCCCTGCCGAGTGCGAACTTTGCGGCAAATGAAATCAGCGTGCCGAAAATTCCGAGCTCAAATGCGAAACGTATATATTTCTTCTGTCCGTAAATTGCGGATGTGACCACAGGAAGAATGAATGCGGCACAAAGAGAAGGAAAATCCCTGTGGGCTAGCGTGGTGATCAGGCACATTGCATCAAGCGAGCAGAAGGTTGCGTAAATCTTAGTCTCGAGCTTCACGTTCGGAGATTCCATCACTCCTCTTGCCACAAAATAAATACCGACGTTAAGTCCCGAAGGAAGTATGGCCTTGATCCAGAGATAGCTCATGAATTTGGATGCCGAAAAATCCCCTGCGGCAAGCTTTATGATTCCGAAGAATACTTCTGCAATCAGTACTGCGCCTATGCAGGCCAGAAGAATTCTGGCATAGTCTTTTAAAGTTTTATTATATAATTCTTTCATTGCTTCCTTCCTTGGCTTCGATTATATCCTTTATATCCTTACGTTTATCCTCCGGTATTTCCGCAAGCACGTCCGTGGATGGTCTTGCGGTGTAATAGCCCTGTATCAGATCCACTCCGAAGTTTATCATTGTGACAAGCTCCTCCCTGGTCTCAACCCCCTCGGCTATTACTTTTATGTCATTGTTCTTAGCAAAATCAATTATGTTCTTTACGAACATCTGCTTGTTCTCGTCCTTTTCAACCCCTGTGATCAGGAAACGGTCTATCTTTATCAGGTTGGGCTTGAATTTCAGGAGATTGACTATGTTGGAATTGCCTGAGCCATAGTCATCTATCGCATACTGCCATCCACGCCCGTCTATGTAATCAACGAAGGTCTCCATCTGTTCATCGGTCTTGTCAAACTGCTCTGTTATCTCGACCACGACCTTGTCACGGTCCCTGTCAAACTTCTCCGCAAGTATTGCCTTGTCGGCCGGAGTGAATTTGATCTTGGGTATTGAATTGATGAATACCTTCCTGTCTCCGAATTCCCTGCGTCTCCTGTAATATTCGTCAAGGATATTGAAGAAGGTGGCTTTTTCTATATCGTAAAGCTTTCCTGTCGAAGCTGCTATGTCAAGTATCTGGTCGGGTGCCAGCCCTATCTCCGCCGGGCTTCGCATCAGTGCCTCATAGGCATATATCTCGCCGTTATTGGCATTTACTATCGGCTGGTAGTTATAGTAGAAAAGATTTTCTTCTACAAGCCTCAGGAATTTCTTTACCATCTCATCGTCTGCGGTTTTCTTTTCCACAGTCGGCAGGTTTCCGCGGAGCCTGTTTACTATCAGCTCGTTCGAGGCAATCTGCACCAGGTCTTCAAAGGTTCCCTGCCAGCCCGGATCCGCTGTCGTACATCCGGCATTTACCTCAAGATAGTACTGTTTTTCCGAACTGTCGTTATATTTCTGCATAAGATCATAGAAATGTGCGACCCTTTCGGTTATCTGCTTGCCGATGTCGTCCTCGGGCGAGAAAAAGTTTACAAGTAGCAGCTTGTCCTCGGCAAAATGTCCGATGATGTCAGTTTTCGGATTACTCTTCTGAAGATATTCTCTTACTTTATTGAGCGCAATTTCAGACTCTTCTATTCCGAAATCCCTGATGATCTCAGGCCATTTTGCTATTGAATAGATCGAAACGACGAGCTTATACTTCTTTCTTTCCGGATCGTCCTCATATCTTTCCTCGACTTTCCTTACCACTCCTTTATAGCTCGGAAGTCCGGTAATCGCATCGATAAGTGAAAGCTGCTCTACCTTTTCGGAAAGCGTGCTGTTCATCGCAGTGCTTTCAACCATCCTGAGTGAAACATTCAGGTTCATGACAAAGCGCTGGATAAGCTTTGAAGAATCTTCAAACTCATCCACGTCGCTGATCAGGTAACCATAAACCTTTTCCTCGGAATTGATCGCGGTAATGACAAGCATGTTGCGCCATTCATAATCCACAAGCGGAGGAATGATCTTTGATGAAGGAAATCCGTTCACCGCAAGCTCAACCGCGTTGTCACCCTTTGCGCATATAACGGTCATCCACTCGGTAAAACCGTTGCTTTTTTTCCTGTGGTTCTTTTCATTTCCCAGACTTACAAAGTCCGAGTTCATGCAGACCGCACTTCTCCACGGAAGGTAGCGGAACATTACTTTTTTTATGTTTACTATTCCGGGCTCCTCCAGGATACGCGCAGGCATTCTGTACCAGTGGGCATCGATATTGTCGATTGACGACATTACCTCGTAAAGCCTGCTGGCTTTTCCGGAATATTTTCTTGCTTCTTTATTGAAGCAGCCGCAGGACTCGGCATACTTCACCCTCATCGGAACGTGTAAGAGGCTGTAGACCTTCATGTTCTCGATCAGCCTGAGTGCGGAATCGATTGTATGCTCCGCATAGGTATCATAGTCAGGCTCACAGGTAGTAATGGACGGAATCATATAGTTTTCCGCATCGATTCCGTCAAAGCCCGTAACGATGATATCCTCAGGAACATTATAGCCCTGCTCATTCAGGTAATCACAGACCGCCATCGCCATCGCGTCATTTGCGCATATGATCGCATCCGGAGTCGGATTGTTTGTCGCAAAAAACCTTGCAATTTCCCTTCTCGCAGGCTCTCTCCAGAAATCGCCGTAGGCGAAATAATTATCTACATCCGGATCTATGCCGAATTCTTTGCAGACCTGGAAATATATCTTTTCTCTCTTTGAGCTGAAGTCATTTCCCTTGATGCCGGACATGTAGAAGGGACGTTTTACCTTATGCTCGGCAAAAAGATGACGTATAAGCTCCGCAAAAGTCCTCTCGGTCTCGGGCATTATAGATACATCGACCACAAGCTCCCTGTCTATTGAAATAACAGGTTTGTCGTGCTTTCTTGCTTCTGCAATTATCCCGTCGATGATCTCGGGCTTCTGGAAGTTTTCAGGCATCACAACAAGGGCGTCAACCACGTCATAATCAATCAGACCATATACCGAAGCCGCACCCCTGTCACTTTTGGAATCACAGTAAAAATCATAAAGAGAATGAAAAACTATTACTTGTACATTCTCACCAACAGCTGCCTTGTGAAGGCTTTTTAAAAACCTTTTGGTGTGGATATAATATATCCTCGAAAGACAGACGCCGATAACGTATTTACCGTTTAACATCCTTTGTACCTACCCATACTTAGTGATTGTATTATATACCATTTGTGAAAAAAAAGCAAAATTTATTTTACGATTCATTTACATTTTGTAACAAATCAAAGTAATTTATTTATGATTTCCTCCGCAAGTTTCGTGTCAGCCTTGCCTCTGGTCTTTTTCATTATATATCCGAACAGCACATTTATCGCCTGTTTTTTCCCTTTTCGGATATCCTCGCAGGCCTTCGGATTTGCCTCTATGGCCTCTTTGGCAAGTGCCTCAAGATCCTCTTCGGAAACGCCCTCAGTTTCCCCTATTATAATATAGGAAGAAACTCCTTCACCATTTGCCATCATTTTCCCTAAAATCTCTGCTCCGCGGTTAATATTCAGTTTCCGCTCATCCACATATTTCACAAGCTCTGCGAACTGCATGGGCGTAATTTTTACATCAAAAGTTTCCTTCTCTTCCTCGGTTTTCAGGAAACTGAAAATGCCTTTTATCATAAGGTTTGCAGAATTTTTTGCGGAAACTCCGTTTTTTAGTGTTTCATCAAAGAAATCCGAGATCTTTTTATAGCGGTAAAGCTGGCCTGCCGTTTCTTTTGTGAGACCGAGTGCAAGGTAACGCTCCCTTCGCGCGTCCGGAAGCTCGGGCAGATTTTTTTTACATTCTTTCACCAGCCCGAAAGGGATAATGAAGCCCGGAATGTCAGGCTCCGGAAAATACCTGTAATCGTCGGAATTTTCTTTAAGGCGCATGATGTAAACCGTATCCTTACCCGCATCATAGCGGAGGGTTGCCTGTTTTACGCTTTCTCCCGAGCAAAGAATGCCCTCCTGCCTTTTTATTTCTTTGTCGATTGCTTTTGCTATGTTGGAAAATGAATTGATATTTTTGATCTCGGTCCTTATGCCGTAGGGTTTTCCTTCTTCATGTAGCGAAATGTTGACATCGCAGCGCATGCTGCCCTCCTGGAGCCTGCAGTCTGAGATTCCGATGTTTCTCATGATAAGGCAGAGCTTTGTAGCATATTCCGCTGCCTCCTCTGCGGTTCCGAGATCGGGTTTAGACACAATTTCAATCAAAGGGACTCCGGCGCGATTGTAGTCTACAAAAGTAGAACCATTATCATGCACAAGTTTTCCGGCATCCTCCTCAATATGTATACGCTCGATTCCGATCTTCCTTCCACTGTCAAGAGTAAGAAATCCGTTTATACAGACCGGCTCACCCGCCTGGGAAATCTGGTATGCCTTCGGAAGATCAGGATAAAAATAATTTTTCCTGTCCATATGGCAGCGTTTATTTATTTCACAATTAAGGGCAAGTCCCGCCATAACGGCAAAACGTACCACTTCCTTATTTAATATAGGAAGCGATCCCGGAGCGCCCGTGCAGATCTCACAGCACTGGGTATTAGGCTCCGCACCGAAAGCAGTGCTGCAGCCGCAGAATATTTTGCTTTTTGTCGCGAGCTCGACATGGGTTTCAAGCCCGATGATTGCTTCATAATCCATCAGAGCCTTCCCCCTTTCGAAAATTTTTGTGCAAACTTAAAGAGTTCATTGTCCTTGCCTCTTGCCGCCATTATCTGAAGGCCGATAGGCAAACCGTTCTCATCCTTTCCGGCATTTACGGAAACAGCTGGAATTCCCGCAAGATTTGCAGGCACAGTCGCAATATCGCCAAGATACATTTTTACCGCGTCGTGCTTCTCGCCAAGCCTTATGTGTCCATCAGGTGCGGTCGGTAATGCAATATAGTCATATTTTTCAAATATTTCCGAAAAAGCGGCAGAAAGCTTCTCCCTTACCATGCAGGCTTTTTTATAATAATCATCATAAAAACCCGCCTGCAGCACAAAGGTACCGAGCATTATCCTCTTTTTTACTTCTCTTCCGAAGCCCTCGCTCCTGCTTTTTACCATCATATCATCCACATCGGAGAACTTTTTTGCACGATGCCCGTATCTTACGCCGTCATAACGTCCGAGATTGCTTGAACATTCCGCGCAGGCAATTATATAGTAGGCCGGAAGGGCAAGTGAAAGATAAGGAATGCTTACTTCCTCGGTTTCAACTTCGTATTGTTTTAATAATTCTTTGGTTTTTTCCGAAAAATCCGATAAGATAGCAAGTTTTTTGTCTGATTTTTGGGGTGCGCCGGAGACTTTTAAGTCATTTTCATAATCGATACTTGTGGCATCCTTCTTATCCTTCCCCTTTATTGCATCAAAAACAATGCCGGCATCCTCGGGGGAAGCAGACAGAATACCTATGGTATCAAAAGAGCTGGCATATGCGATAAGACCGTAGCGGCTTACATAACCGTAGCTCGGCGAAAAACCCGTTACTCCGCAAAGCGCCGCGGGCTGCCTTACCGAACCTCCTGTGTCGGAACCGATCGCAAAAACCGCTAGATCAGCTGCCACAGCCGCTGCCGAACCACCCGAAGAGCCGCCCGTACTGTATCGGATATCCATAGGATTTTTCGGTGCGCCGTAAACAGAGCTTTCCGAAGTCGAGCCCATTGCAAACTCATCCATATTGGTCTTTCCGAGAAGGACCGTGCCCTCGTTTTTCAGTTTTTCTACAATAGTAGAACTATATATTGGCTTATAATCCTCAAGCATCTTAGAACAGCAGTCCGTAACTATTCCTTCTGTACAGATGTTGCTTTTAAGGGCATACGGAATACCGCAGAGCAGGCTTCCGCGTCCCGCTTTCAGCATCTCGTCTGCACGCGCGGCATCCGCTCTTGCCCTGTCATAAAGCAAATGAACATAGGCATTAAGCTTCGGATTTACTTCCTCGATTTTTCTTATATATTGTTCGGTAAGCTCTGCCGAAGTGATCTCACCCGCATGGAGCTTTCTGCTAAGTTCCCTTATCATCCGGAATTCCCCATCATTTTTTATTTTACAACCTGTCCGACCCTGAAGTATCCGTTTGCCTTTTCATTTTCAGGCAGTCCTGACAAAATCTTTTCCGCAGGCAGTGAAGGCATGACATTATCTTCCCGAAGCGAAGAAATCTGCAGATACTCTCCCGGTATGCCTTTTTCTGCCTCACCTGTCTTTATCATGTCCACAAAGCCCATCATTTCGTCAAATTCCGCCATGAAACCCTGAATTTCATCCTCTGCAAACTCAAGATGAGCAAGTTTTGCAAGATGGTCAAATTCCTCACGTGTGACAGCCATCAGAACTTCTCCGTCTCGGGTGCATGGGTGAAAGATGAAAATACTGCAGTTGCATTCTTGAAATAGAATACCTCGGTATTTCCGTCATTTTCGGAATACATTCCGCGAAGCTCGGGATAGGCATCAAGCATGGCTTTCTTAGCCTCGATCCTGTCGTCCTCCACAAGCTCGCCCGAAAGCCTCAGCCATTCTCCGTTAAGAAATGCGCAGAGTTCAACCTTCGGATTGGCATGGATCTGCTTTGAAACCTCCTTGACCTTTCCGGTCTGGATATAAAGCTTTCCCTCAAAAACATTAACTGTTCCGAAGGGCCTTACCCTCGGCTGGTCTCCCTCAAGTGTTGCAAGATAGTAGGTCTT
>JAFRWN010000062.1 GCA_017437965.1 Lachnospiraceae bacterium | reverse complement strand
TTCCTGCTGTATGTGATAAGGATCCAACTGAAATATCACATCGGGATCATATGGATCCCTGATCCATGAACCCCCGTCTCCATTAAGTACCCTCTGATTGATTTCATATGGGTCATAATACTTACGGATAAGCGCTTCCCTTTTGTCATGGAACTCCTTGCTGTCTTCCATGCCTGCCAGCATTGTCTTTCCTACAAGTGTACTCCTACCTTCCTTCTCCTTTTCTTCATCCCAGCCCTCATACATCGTGAAAACTTTCATTTCATGCTTTCTCATGTGCTTATGGTTTTCATCCTGCATGTGAAGCCATACACCATCCATCTCCTCAAACAGGACAGGAAGGCTTTCCTTTCCGATGCTCTGATCCGCCTTCATCCGGGATACTTCCATGTTCTCTTCCTCACAGACTTTTTCTCCAAGTCTCTGCATCAGATTCCATGCACCCTGAGCACTGATCGTCTGACCGCATGTCTCACTTATGGCATCCGCAGCAACACGGTAAGGACTTTCCGTTACAGCCATTGCTATCTTCTCTGCAAGGTTGCTGGATATCAGACCTATCTTGTCCATATGCATGGCTTCATCAAGAAGATATACAAATCTCTTCAAGCCTTCTTCATTAACACTGGAATAAACATGGCGGTTATATGTGACCTCTCCATATACCGTTTTTATGCTGGTCTGACGAGTGCCCTTATCACGGTAAGCACTCTTATCCCTGCTGTCATGAAGCTGCTTATCGTAGTCTTCAAGTACCTTTTCGGTAATCAGCCTTCCAAGAAGACATACATAATCAAAAATTTTTTTCTCTAAGTCCTTGAAAGATACAAGATAATCGTTTAAAATAGAATCCATCATACAGTTCCTTCTATGAGTTTTTTTCGCAATTAACATCATAAAACAAAACTGTATGTTTGGGAAGCAGAATACGTGAACAGCTTAAAATCTCAGATAAGAGGTAAAATTTTCAGAAAAACACAAACCCATATTAATGTTCTTGTATATCCCGCCCCAGTTAGAGCAAGCGTTCCGGTCTGCCGAGCAGTCCGGTCCGGGAAAGTGGCTTGATCATTACAGGTGTTATGGACCACCCAAATCCGAAGTCAACACCCATTTTACCCCTATAGACTTCGGATTATGTCACTATAATCCGAGGGATACGCAGGCTTTACCCCAGTATACTTCGGTTTATGTATTTTGGCAAATTTCCAGAAAAATACAAAAAAGATTTATTGCATGATTTTCAACTTTTTGATATAATACTTGTATTGTAATAGCTTATTAATTGTAACCTGATCTTTTTGAAAGGGTGATTATATGGAGAAAATTGAAACAATTGAAGATTTCCGACGATTTGTTGAAAGAAATCGGGATTTAATTCGCGAGAAGTCTGTAGAAGTTTGTGATCTTCCGGAGGATGATGATTGGATTAATGATGATGAATGGGATGTGATATATGAGCGTGAAGTTAAGACAAGAAAAAGAAATTAATGTTGGTGAGGTTTGGTGGGTTCATTTTCCATATAAAGATTTACCTCAAGATAAGCGTAGACCGGCAATTGTGATTGATAACGATACCATTGCCATATTAGGAGTTTATATTACTAGTCAAAATAAAAATAATCCATATAGCATAGAACTTGAAGATTGGGAAATGACCGGACTTTCAAAACAGTCTTGGGTGAGAATAGATTTAATAGTTCGTCTAAGTGAATGGAACTTTGATTACAAGATTGGCAATTTGTCTGAACGCGATTCTAAAAGGATAATGCAATTGGTTGCAGAGTATTTGTCTGGAAAAAATCACGAGTTTTCGATTATCGCAATAGGTAATAATAAGGGGCAATATTTACAGCTTTTTGATAAAAGATGGAATTGTTGGTTGTTTCCATATGTTAGAAGTACTGATGAAAATAATAAAGAAAACGTTGATTCTTATATAAGTAATATATTCAATCAAAATATTGATACGAAATATGTAGCAGTTTCCAAGCATTGCAAATATTCAGCGAGTGACAAAGTATATAAAATTTATAACCATAAATTATACTATGGTTTTTTGGAAAACATTCCTGAAATGAACAATCAGGACTTTATACATGATGATATAGAGTACAAATGGATGTCTTTTGAGGAAATGTTAAAAGATGAAAGCATAATATCAAATAATAATGATGTTATTGCGTTTGTTATGTCAAGTTTATAGATTAACTGATAAAGGTGAAATCATTTTTTGCTTGACGCACGTCAAGTAAAATTGCAAAACAAATAAAATCCCCCCTTGCATTCCTCCCCAAAATGTGTTATACTCAAGGAAACTGAAAAACTTATTTAAGTTTCCTTGGCGCAATCCATTAAAAATAAGGAATTCCCGGGAAACTGAAATGGTTTTCCGGGAATTTTCTTTTATGGGGTGACACATGGAAAAAGAACTAAAAGAGAGAATTTTAGAGGCTACAATTGTTGTTTTCAACAAAAAGGGCATCAAATTTACGATGGATGACATCGCATCAGAACTGAAAGTCAGCAAAAAAACAATTTACAAAGTAATTGATGACAAGGAAGCACTTTTTCTTGACATGGTCGACTTTATTTTCGGCAAGATCAAGGTCAGCGAAAATGAAGTGATCGACAGGCCGGGACTGTCAACGCTCGACAAAATAAAAGCCATACTGGCTGTTCTGCCGGACGGCTACCGTGAGCTTGATTTCCGCCAGCTTGTCGGTGTAATGCAGAAATATCCGCAGATCTATGCGGAAGTGCAGCGCCGCCTTGAAACAGGCTGGGAGATGACCATTGCACTGATCGAGCAGGGCAAGGAAGAGGGAGTGATCCGAAAGGATATCCCGACAAGAATAATCAAGCATATGTATGAGGCTTCTCTCGAACATTTCCTGACCAGTACCGCACTTGAGGAAACCGGCATGAGCTATGCCGAGGGACTTGAAACTGTGGTGGATGTCCTGCTTAACGGCATCCAGACCAAATAAAATCCTAACAGGTATTGATAACCCGGAACTTAACAGGAACAGATACAGCAAAAGCAGGTACAGCAAAAGTAATAAAGAACAGGGGTGGTTTACAAATGGAAAGATCTAAAGAAATATTCGGCAATATCATGCCAAAGAAGGTCTATAAAAAGGCTATTAAATCCAAAAGAAAATACCAGAAAAAATATGGTTCGGACGAAAACAAGGATTTTCCTGTAAGTCTGAAACCCAATAAAGTAATGGAAAACCTCGGGATTCAGAACATTGAACTGAACTCTGAGGGCGAGGCGCTTGACACAGAAAAATCTGTCATTGTCGGAAACATCCGCATGGGCTTCGGCCACTACCGCATTTCGATGGCGATTGCTTCATGTGCCCATGCGCTTGGCTATACTCCCTACTGGATGGATCTCAATTCCTATCCCGACACGGTCTGCACCAAGGTGATCAGCGCCCAGAATGACCTCTCTTCTCTCGGCTCGAGGCTTTCGGGAAAGAGCTGGCTCTTCAACAAGCTGATATGGGAACCCCTTAACTACGAGGGCTTCCGTAAACTTTCATACAATGCTTCCGATCAGAAAAACGCCGAGCTGATGGCTCCGGTTTTTAAGAATGTTCCGAAGGATATTCCTGTGATTGCAACCCATGTATGGCCTGCCCAGGCAGCGATCCATGCCGGCATGGAAAGGGTTGTAAACGCGATTCCGGACAACTGGCCGATGGCCCTGCATCTTGCGGAAGGTGCGCTTCACACTATACAGACGCACAATTCCTACCAGGGTTACAGAATCTTAAACGGTATGAACGGCAAGAAGGTTTGCAAGGAAATGCCTGCAGATTCACTTTTATATACAGGTCATTATATTGACCATGAGCTCGTGTCAAACATCGAAACCGACTGTGAGCGCAGGATAAAGCGCAAAAAAGATGGTAAGCCCACTCGTTTCCTTCTTACAATCGGCGGCGCGGGTGCGCAGAAGGAGATTTTTGATGCGATAATACGCTATCTTCTTCCGGACATCAAGGAGGGCAGGGCAGTCCTCTATGTGAATGTCGGAGATTATGAGCATGTCTGGCATGAGCTTGTTAATGCAATTCCGGGCCTTTCAGGAGTTTCTACCGAGCATTTTGACAACTGGGAGGACACCAAGGCCTTCGCCGAGGAGGCTCTCAATGGAGATGTAGAAGGTGTGCATGCTTTTGCACATAAGAATATTTTTGAGGCTGTTTACTGTACAAATCTTCTGATGAGAAGTGCGGATGTGCTGGTTACAAAGCCTTCCGAGCTTGCTTTTTATCCTGTCCCGAAGCTTTTCATCAAGCGTGTCGGTGGCCATGAGCAGTGGGGTGCGATCCACTCTGCGGAAATCGGCGACGGAACGCTCGAGTGCAGGGATATTCCGCATACTCTGCAGATGGTAAGGATGTTTTTGAAGGAAGATACGCTGCTTTGCGATATGTGCGAGAACATCGTAAAAAATAAGGCAGCAGGAATATATGATGGGGCGTATAAGGTGGTCGAAGCTGCAGTGAGGCAGTAAGACACAGGAGGGTTTACATGAATCTGGGTTTTAAGGAAAAATTATCCTACGGTCTCGGTGCCGTGGGCAAAGATATGGTCTATATGCTCTCTGCGAGCTATATTCTTTACTATTATCAGGACATACTTGGCGTTTCAGCCTTTGCAATGGGCATTATCCTGATGGTTGCGCGTGTGTTTGACGCGTTCAACGATCCGATCATGGGCATCGTCGTTGCAAAAACCAAGACAAAATGGGGGCGCTTCCGCCCATGGCTCCTTATCGGAACACTTACCAACGCAGCGATACTGTTCCTGCTTTTCGCGGCTCCTAAGGGCCTTGACGGCGCGGGCATGGTTGCATATGCGGCGGCGTTTTACATTCTCTGGGGCGTAACTTACACAATGATGGACATCCCTTACTGGTCAATGATTCCTGCCTTCACAAAAGGCGGCAAGGAACGTGAGGGATTGACAACTCTGGCACGTTCATGTGCGGGAGTGGGCTCGGCGCTGATCACAATTTTTACCATGATGATAGTTCATGCACTTGGCGGGTCTTCGAAGGCAGCAGAGCGTGACGGCTTCAAATGGTTTGCGCTTATTGTTGCGATACTTTTCATCGTTTTCATCCTGATCACCTGCCTGAACATCAAGGAAAAATCGTCGGTTGAAATGCAGACAGCAGGCGTTGGCCAGATGTTCAAGGCCCTGCTTTCGAATGACCAGGCTATGACCATCGTTATCGCAATCGTCCTGATCAACTGCTCGATTTACATCACATCAAACCTTGTAATCTACTTTTTTAAATATGATTTCGGCGGAACAGGCTGGGTAAATGCTTACACGCTTTTCAACATGTTCGGTGGCGGAATCCAGATCCTTTCCATGATGGTGCTTTACCCGATACTCAGGAAAAAGTTTACCAATCTGAAGATTTTTTATATCTGCCTTGCAAGCGCGATCATCGGTTACGCAGTACTTTTCGGAATTGCGTTTGTGAACATGAGCAACGTTTTCCTGCTCTTCATTCCGGGCTTTTTTATCTTTGCGGCAAACGGTGTGCTGCAGGTTCTGACCACGGTATTTCTTGCAAATTCTGTGGATTATGGCGACCTGAAGAACGGGAGGCGTGACGAGTCGGTAATCTTTTCGATGCAGACCTTCGTTGTCAAGCTTGCATCGGGTATTGCAGCGCTTGTTGCATCAATCTGCCTGACAATCACATCCCTTACAGCCGGAACCGAAATCAAGGATGGCGACGAGAAAATCGATTTCTCACTCGGAGTGTCTGACAGCTCACGCCTTGGTCTCCGCATGACAATGACCATCATTCCCATCCTTGGTCTCTTCGTTGCAATCATGATCTTCAAAAAGAAGTTCATCCTAGACGAGAAGAAAATGGCGGAAATCGGAGAAGAACTGAGAGAAAGAGACGAAAAACAAGACTGATGAACTAATTGGTGGAGGTACTAAATGATAAAAAGATTTAAATCTGAATTAGGTGAAGAATATTTTGCACTTGAAACCCTCCACACCTCTTACCTCCTCCATGTCCTCCCTACAGGCCACCTGGAGCACCTTTACTATGGCAAAAAGGTAAATGTGGACGCAGACACCGTTGCTTGTTTTTCCGAAAGACGCAGCTTTGTTTCGGGAAATTCGGTAGTAGTTAAGGCTGATGTCAATTCAAACAAGGAAATCTGCCTCGACGACCTCTGCCTCGAATACTCCACTCGTGGCCGTGGTGATTTCCGCGAGCCGATGATTGAGTATCTGCCGGAAGGAGAAGGCGCTGGATATACCTCTGATTTTGTGTTTGAATCTGCGGAAATTATTGATTTCAAAATATGCGATAAGGCAAAAAATATTTTATCGCAATCCCTACCCTTATGCTACAACGCAGACTCCCACCTTACCATCACCCTCCGCGAGCCCACCGACCAGACAACCATGATCCTTCACTATTCAGTCTACGAATCCTGTGACATCATCACCAAACGTGCGGTTTTCTGGAACACCGGAAAGGTACCTGTAACTCTGAACAGACTCCTTAGCAATCAGCTTGATTTTGACAATTCATACTATGATAAAAACATATGCTTCACAAGCTTCAACGGCGCATGGACCCGTGAAATGTCGAAGCATACAACACTTCTTTCCGGAGGAACCATAAGCAACAAGTCAACCACGGGTTCCTCGTCGAACTATGCCAATCCGTTTGTGATGGTGCATCCTGAGAAGACAAGTGAAAATGAAGGCGAGGTCTATGGCTTTAACCTTGTCTACAGCGGAAACCATGCAGAGATCCTGCAGGTAACGCCCTATCATAAGCTTCGTTTCCTCTCCGGAATCAACCCGGATTTTCCGCTTGCAAAACTTAAAACAGGAGAGAAATTTGAGGCTCCCGAGGAAGTGCTTGGCTATTCTGCTGAAGGCTTTAACGGCCTTAACATATGCATGCACAGCTTTGTAAATAAGCATGTTGTGCGCGGCACATGGAAGTTAAAGGACAGGCCCATCCTTCTTAACAGTTGGGAGGCTGCGTACTTTAAGATTACCGAAAGCCGTCTTGTAAAGCTTGCAAAAAAGGCAGCGGAATGTGGAATCGAGCTTTTTGTGATGGATGACGGCTGGTTCGGAAAACGAAATGATGATAAATCGTCCCTTGGAGACTGGCATGTGAACAAAAAGAAGCTGCCGGGCGGACTGATATGCTACCCCCAAGTAGGACACTGAAATATAAAAACCTACTTGGGGGTATTTCTATGTCCAGAAAGAGTAAGATTGATTCAGTCCTTAAGGTACAGTTGGTTGAACAGTATCTGAGGGGCGAAATCGGAATCAGAGAAGCCGGTAGACTGGCAGGACTATCCGGAAACGGAACGGATTCTTTCCGGAAATGGGTTATCATTTATAGGAATGAAGGCCCGGGCGGCCTTTTGAATCAGGCGCGTAACAAACACTACCCTTTGGATTTGAAGCTTAACGCCGTCAATGACTATCTTCAAGGAGATGGATCTCTATTGGAGATAATGGGACGGTACAAAATTCGGTCAAAAAAGGTACTTCAAGATTGGATAAAGCAGTATAATACTCATGGAGAAATCAAATCTCGCGGAAGCGGAGGAGGTAGCTACATGAGGAAAGCCAGACAGACAACACCGGAAGAACGTCTTGAGATCGTACAGGATTGCCTTGCAGATGATAAGAACTATGGAGCAACGGCGCTGAAATATAACTGTTCGTATCAGCAGGTCCGCAACTGGGTATTACGCTATGAGAAGATGGGCGCAGCCGGACTGGAAGACCGGCGTGGTCGGCGTGCCGGTACGCAGCCGGCCAGGACTCCGGAGGAAGAACTCCGGGATAAGATCGCAGAACTGGAGCGAAGGAACCGTGACCTGCAGATGGAGAATGACCTGTTAAAAAAAGTCAGAGAGTTAGAGATGAAAGATCGCTATCTCTGACTCGCCATCTGTATAA
>JAFRWN010000061.1 GCA_017437965.1 Lachnospiraceae bacterium | reverse complement strand
TGTTATTAAAAATAAAACTATTCTTGACAACATCAATATGAAACTTGAAGAAGGACAAATATATGGTTTTGTAGGAAACAACGGTTGCGGAAAAACTATGCTGATGAAGTGCATCTGTGGTTTTGTAAAGCCGACAGTAGGAAAAATAGTGGCTGACGGGAAAGAAATCAGAAAAGATTGTGATTATCTTGAAAATGCAGGGGTAATCATAGAAAATCCTGGATTTATTCCATATTATTCGGGATATAGGAATCTTAAGATTCTTTCTGAAATTAAAGGGATAATTGATAAGAATAAAATACGTGAAACCATGAAAAATTGTGGTCTGGATCCAAATTTAAAATTGTCGGTAAAAAAATATAGTCTTGGCATGCGCCAGAGATTAGGTCTTGCACAGGCTTTGATGGAAGAACCTAAAAATCTCATATTTGATGAGCCGATGAATGGTCTGGATAAGAATGGAGTAAATGATATGAGGGAATTACTTTTGAGACTAAAGACCCAGGAAAGATTAATCATTCTTGCAAGTCATAATCCTGCGGATATTGAAATCTTATGTGATGTAGTATATGAAATGGACAACGGTAAAATTGTTGCTGAACATAAAATGAGTAAAATATGATAAAAACACGCTTGCATTTTCCTTGCAGGCGTGTTATTATATTAGAGGTGCGCTTTAGTGCGTTAAAGCAGTGATTCGTAAAACCGTTAAAGCGATAAACCAAATATTTTAAATTATAAGAAATAATAGTTACTAACATGGAGGAAATATCATGCCGATAACGCAATACCTGATCGACAATGCAGCAAAATATCCCAACGAAGTATGTCTGGTTGAAATCAATCCGGATGTTGAGGAAAAGCCCCACACATGGAGCGAGAACGACCTCGTTGAAAGTGAAAGAGGGGTTTCATACCGCAGAATGATGACATGGGAGGATTTCAACCGTAAATCAAACCGTTTTGCCAACCTTCTTCTTTCAAGAGGAATAGGAAAGGGCGACAAGGTTGCAATACTTCTTATGAACTGTCTTGAGTGGCTTCCTATCTACTTCGGCATATTAAAGTCCGGTGCGATCGCAGTACCGATGAACTTCCGTTTTGATGCAAACGAGATCAAATACTGTATCGATCTTGCGGAAGTTGATGTACTTGTTTTCGGACCTGAGTTCACCGGCCGCATTGAGTCGATAGTAAATAAAATCGGAAGGGTTAAGCATCTTTTCTATGTAGGAGAAGACGTTCCCAGGTTTGCGGAAAGCTATGAGAAATTCATTGCCTTCTGTACAAGCAAGGAGCCCGGAGTCCCGCTAACTGATGACGATTATGCAGCAATCTATTTCTCGTCAGGTACAACAGGTTTTCCCAAAGCAATACTTCATAAGCATTTGTCGCTTGTCTGTGCCGCAGAGACTGAGCAGGCGCATCACGGGCAGACAAAGGATGACGTTTTCCTCTGCATACCTCCGCTTTACCATACCGGCGCAAAAATGCACTGGTTCGGATCGCTGATAAGCGGCGGAAAAGCAGTAATTCTTAAGGGTATCAAGCCCAAGATGATACTTGATGCGGTTTCAAACGAAAAATGCACGATAGTGTGGCTGCTTGTGCCCTGGGCACAGGATATACTTGACAAGCTTGAAAGCGGAGAGCTTAAAAAGGAAGATTACAAGCTTGACCAGTGGAGGCTCATGCATATCGGTGCGCAGCCGGTACCTCCGTCACTGATCAAAAGATGGAAGGAAGTATTCCCGAACCATCAGTACGACACAAACTACGGCCTTTCGGAATCTATAGGACCGGGCTGCGTACATCTCGGAGTTGAGAACATCCATAAGGTCGGTGCCATCGGAGTTCCCGGATATAAATGGGAAGTCAAGATCATGGACGGCGACAGGGAAGTTAAACAGGGAGAGGTCGGAGAGCTCTGCGTAAAGGGACGCGGCGTGATGACCGAGTACTATAACGATCCCCAGGCAACGGCAAATACTCTTAAGAACGGATGGCTTTACACCGGCGATATGGCAATGCAGGATCCCGACGGTTTCATCTATCTTGTTGACAGGAAGAAGGACGTTATCATCACAGGCGGCGAAAACATCTATCCCGTGCAGATTGAGGACTTCCTCAGAGCTTATCCTAAGATCAAGGACGTTGCGGTCATCGGTCTGCCCAATCAGAGACTCGGCGAGATCACCGCTGCGATTATTGAGGCTAAGGACGGAATGACGATCACGGAGGACGAGATAAATAACTTCTGTCTCGATCTTCCCAGATATAAAAGACCGAAGAAACTGTTCTTTGACAAGGTTTTGAGAAATGCAACCGGAAAGATTGAAAAGCCTAAGCTCCGCGAGATCTACGGCGGACAGGCAAGCCTCGTAGAAGCTCAGATTAAATAAAGAAAGAGAGAATAGAAAATGGGACTCACAATCATTCTTCTTATATGCTTCTTCGCCG